>CAUZSY010000045.1:0-9451 GCA_963582725.1 Candidatus Thalassarchaeaceae archaeon | reverse complement strand
CGGTCGACCGTCGCCGTCGGTGTCCGCGCTGTTCGGGTTGGTCCCGCGCGCGTATTCCTGGGCGTTCGTCAGACCATCGCCGTCCGGGTCCGCGTTGGCGTCTCCGCCGGAGTTCGGGTTGAGGCCGTGGGCCACTTCCCATCCATCCGGCAAGCCGTCACCGTCGGTGTCCGCCTTGGTCATATCAGTTCCTTGCTCCTGTTCCTCGGCATTCGTCAGGCCGTCACCGTCCCAGTCGGCCCCACCGTCGGAGGGGTCGAGCGGATCCGATCCGTCAGCGGATACTCCGCTGGACGCAGCCATCAACACGAGGAGCAGCGCAATCAGCATGCTCGCATTCTTCTTCATTTGCATTTCATTTCACTTCCAGTATGCTTTGTTATCTTCAGAGAACCCGCCGTTCTCTCTGTCCGGGCGCGCCCGCGCAGGCGTCAATGACGCTGAACGCGGTGTCGCGAACCGGGAGCTGACGGTGCTCACGCTGGATGGTCGGTGCTCGCGAGGACTTGGAGCAGAGAGTCGGCTTTCCGCCATACGCGTCGCCTGAACGCGCCTCCTCCTGCTCCTGATCCGTCCTCGTTCGTCCTCCGATTATCGCCATTCCAGCCACGTTGCATTCACAGGGAACCCAGTGTTCCCTCTGTTGACCCGCTCTTCATCGCCGTATTTAGAGGGTTGGGGTGGCCGCGTCGGCGGCCTGCGCATCCTCGAACGGGGACGTAGTTGCTGTCATTCACCGCATCTCATGGGGTCAGACGCCGCAGGTCCGCCTTGAACCTGGGGCTGCCGAGTATGTGCCGGACCGGCAGGAACAGGGTGCCTAGCACCAGTATGGCGAGGATGGCGGTGGTCCAGATGGGGATGCCCTGAGCGAGCACCAGCCAGAGTGTCCAACCGACTAGTATGCTCATCCAGACGCCGTAGCGACGCGCGTACAGGCTGGTCCGAGCGCGCGCCGTCTCGTCGTCGTAGAACAGCGGCACCTCGTCGTCCGTGACTATTCCCTGCTCGACGCCGCAGCGGACGCAGATCAGGTAGCGCGGGCCGTTGCCGGTGATGAACTGGCTGACTGGATACTGACTGCGGCAGAGTCGGCACGCCGGCATCGGAAGACCTCTGGCAACGGGACCGGCGCGGGCTCCTTCAACGCTGCGGTGTCGAACGTGCCAGTGATCGGCAGACCTGCCGGGCTCAGAATGGTTCGTCTTCGCTGGAAAGGGTCAGGAATCGCTGCAACAGAGCCGAGCCGTCCGGGCTGCCGCAGGATTCTGGATGGAACTGGATTCCATGCACCGGTCGCGTCCGATGTCTGATCGCCATGACGACTCCCTCCTCCGTCCAACCGTTCACCACCAGACCGGCCGACTGGCTGGACGACTGATCGAACGAGGGGTCATCATGCGGCCCGACCGGCTGGCTCACCGCCAGAGAATGATAACGCATCATGGTCGTTCTGCCAGCCGCGGACGGGAACAGTCCCGAGCCGTCGTGCACGATTCGACTGGGCACACCGTGCACCGCGCCGCCTGCACTTTGACGAAGCGGCCAGCCGGCGGCCATCCCGAGCGCCTGATGACCGAGACAGATGCCGAGCAGCGGTGGGAAGCGGTGATCGCTGGTCGTCATAGCGAGGTCGGCGAGGGCGAGGGTGAGCGGTGAGGAGGTTGGGGTGGATGGGCCGGGCCCTAGTATGATGTGGGTCGGAGAGATGCCTGAGATGAGCCGTAGGAGCGAGGCTGGATCGCCGTCCGGCGCAGTGGGTCCGCGTCCGGAAACGACCACGACATCCGCCCCCGCTTCGGTCAGAGCGTGAACGATGTTCCAGGTGAAGGAATCGAGATTATCGATCAACAGACAGCGAAGGCCGACCGGCTCGGCGAGTCGGAAGTCGTCCGGCGGTGGGATGATCGAGCCGACCGCGACTGCCGGCACTGGTCCGTCAGACGGGTCGCGAAGAGATGAGCGCTCCCGTTCGAGCCGTTCGAGCAGGGCAGCGGTGCGCTCGTCCATCGCTGGTATCGCGTGATGCTCCGACTCGGCGGTCGCCAAACCCGCTTCCTTGGCCTCCTCGGTCGACCATGCGGAGGTCAGCAGGGCGGCTGCCTTCCAGCGCGCCTCTTCGACCTCCATCACCGGCTCTGATTCGACGACGATGCCGCCGCCCGCCTGCACTGTGGCATGCCAGTCGGTGGCTGGATCCACCCCTCGGTGCGCTTCGAGGGTTCGGATCAGGATATTCCAGCGTGCCGTTCCGGTTCGTGGATCGTGGATACCGAGCGAGCCGGTCCAAGCGCCGCGGGGTGCACCCTCCAACTGCGATATCGCGGCCATCGTCGCTACCTTCGGGCAACCCGTGATGCTGCCGCCGGGGAACAGCGCCTGCACCGCGTCACCCAATGTCACACCTGACCGCAGCCTACCGCTCACCTCGCTGACCATGTGCTGCACCTGAGGCAGTGCCTCGATTCGCCAATCGCTCCAGCGCACCGTGCCCGGCGCACAGACGCGACCGATGTCGTTACGCTCGAGGTCTACCAGCATCATGTGCTCGGCGACCTCCTTGCGAGAGGCCACCATCTCGCGCATCAGCAGCGCATCGGAGGCTGCATCACGGCCGCGCGGTCGAGTCCCTTTGATCGGTCTACTCGCCAGTCGGCGCCCGTCGATGGAGAGCAGCGACTCGGGACTCGATGAAGCGATGGCGAGGCCGAGGTCGGGTGCGTGCAGCCAGCCTGAACAAGGGGCTGGATTGGTCTCTGCCAGGCGTCGCATGACTAGCCATGGATCGTCCGGCAGCGGCGCCGACCAGCGGCGGCCGTAGTTCAACTGATAGAGATGGCCGTCCTCTATCCCGTCGATCACGGCTCTGACTCGCTGCGCGTGTGAGTCGTCGCTCTCCGACTCGATGGCGCAGTGCTGTTCGACCCGACTCGGCCGTCGTCGTGCCGGGACCCCGAGCAGCGAATCCGGGTCGAGGGTGGCCCATGGGTGGTCGGGCTCAGCGATGAGCTGCAGCCGACCGCGCCGGCGGTCGTGCACGAACCACGCGTCGACGATGTAGAGGAGCCCGAGGACGCTGCCCGGCTCCGGCGGACTGGCGAGCCGGACGGAAGACGTCCAGCGGCCGAGATCGTAACCGAGCAGGCCGGCGATGCAGCCGGGTCGAACGAATGACGACGGCTCGACCGGTCCTGTTCCGAGCGGTGGCTGCACCGTTTCGGCGACGGCGAACGCCTCGGCCAGAGTCGCCGCGCGATGCCTTTCTTCTGGCTGCCAGCCAGCTGACCAGCGTTCGATGACGACATCGAGCGGGGGTGGTGCAGCGATGTCCAACTCGCCGCGGAGCGCGTCACCCGACGGTCGTGGCTCGACCTCCTCGGGCTGTCTCAACACGACACGCATGTGGGGCGGTCCGGCGATCAGGGACCGGCCGGCGAGGTCGCTGACCGGCCCGCCCGAGAGCAGCAGCATCTCGTCGGGCGCTGCTTCGGGCCACGCTTCGGACCGCATCTCTCGCAGTCGCTGCTGCAGGTCCAGCACGATGTCCTCGTCTGCCGCCACGGCGATCGACCTCTCGACCATGACGCCGATGGCTCCGTCCTGACCGCTCAAGCGACCACCTCGTCCAGACCCGTCCAGCCGCTGACCAGCCGTTCGGCCTGGGCCGATGCCAGTGCCCCGTACAGCGCCCCCGGCGCCGCGTCACCAACCGGTTGGCCGTCGATGTCGAAGATCCTCGCGACGCCGACACCCGAACCGACGACCACCATCTCCCGACATCGCGCGACCATATCGCGGGTCAGTCTGGCCGGTCGCATGGGGATGCCGGCGGCGATGACCGCGCTGGCGACGGCTCTGAGGGTCAACGATTCGACGCCGCCCTGCTCGGGGGCGGCATGGAACGCGACGCCGTCGCTGTCGAGCAGGACGGGAGCGGCGCGATCGCCATCGACTATCGCGTCGTCGACGACCAGCAGCGCCATCTCGGCGCCAGCCGCGGCGGCGTGCCGGCGCGCCTCCTCGTACGGCTGCCAGGCGGCGTGCTTGGTGCCGGCGATGCGAGCAGCGAACCGAGGCGCTGGATGCGCCACCGCGGCGACCTCGCACGCATCCCTGATGGGGAAGGGTGTCCGAACGGTGAGTTCGACCTCGCCTCGCCGGCTGACAGCGACGCGCAGCAGCGCCGGCGGCTGCAGAGCGCTGGGGACAGCGCCGCCGACGGCGCCGCTTTCATCAGCAGGCGAGCCTGATCCATCCACCACAGCGGTCATCCACGCTTCGACGGCCGCCGGCAGCCGGGCGATGACTACTCGCACAAGTTCGGCTGGCAGCGCTATTCCGAGCCGCTCCGCGTGCTCGGCCAGCCGCTCGAATTGCCATGCCGGATCGAGCACCCGCCGCTCACCGTCGAATGGCAGGGTCGTGAACACGCCGTCGCCCGGTGAGACGGCCATCGTACCGCGAACGACTCCGCCGCTTCAACCAGCCGCACCGCGCAGCGCTGCCACCGTCCTCGATCAGAGCAGGTCATCGAGGAAGGACATGTCCAGGTCGTCCGACTTCGGTTTGCCCGAGCGCAGCGCCTCGGCCGCCGCGCGCAACTCGCTCTCATCGAGGAAGGTATCCTGGTTCGCATCGTGATGCCGCGCCTCATGCAGCAGGGTGTCGACGTCTGGCAATTCGTACTGACTCTGGATTCCCTGCGCCGTCTTCCTGTCGTACTCGTACGATGTCACCGGCTGAACCGGCTGCACCGGCTGCGTGCCACCGCGCGTCTTGCCGTCCGCCCCAGCGGTGTCAGCGGCCGCTATCCCGCCGGCGGCGCCGGTCGCCAGGGTGCCGGTCAGGTCGTCATCGACGCCGAATCCGTCGCTGCCCCAATCCTCCTGCTGGATGCCGAAGTTCGGCGTCGCCAACTCCCACGGCTCCGGCTTGCGGCGGCTGCGAATGCCTACCAGCGCGCCGAGCGCGCCGATGATAGCGGCCAGCAGCACGAGGATCAGAATCGTATTGAGTCCGATGTCGGCGCGCCACCACGCCGCCGCCTCGTTCGACTGCGGTGGTGCGATGTCATCCGGATTGTAAGCGGATATCACGACCGCGTCGACCCCGTATCGGTGCACTTCGCCATCGAAGGCCACGACCGCGACGTACCACATCGTCTGATTGTCGATGTCGCTGCCATTGACCTCGGTGAGCAGCCAGCGGGTGCCCTGCAGATACGCTTCCGCGAGGCTGGCGTTGCGGGTGTCCTCGAACGGCTGGTCGGAGATGAAGATCCAGTAGCTCCTGACTATTTGGTCGGCCAGAATGCCCCACTTCACCTCCAGAGCCCTGCCGCCCTGGCTCCATGCCAGTTCCACCCCGGTGACCTCCGGGATGTGCAGACCAGGGTCCACCTGACTGTCGTCGATCGGTGCCATGCTGCTGGTCAGCAGCTCTTCGGTGTGCATGTTCCCATTGCTGTCGACCGCGACGACCGCGACCCAGACCATGACTCCCGGCGAGAGGTCGCGTCGGTCGGAGAGGCGTGTCAGATTGACCGGTAGTTCGGGCGACCTGTCGGCCGTCATCGCCGGCAATCGCTCGCCGACCGTCTCGAACGGTACGATGTCAGCATAGATGTCGTAACGCTCGATATCGCTCGCTGTCGACAGCGGGAACTCGACCTGCAGGCCGTCACCAGAGTCGTTCGGACGGTCGGACAGAGTGGGCGCATCGAGTCGAGATGGCGGAGTGATATCGCCTCGATTATCGACCGGTGTGACTAGAACCGAGTGGTCGGCCAGTCTGGTCAGGAAGGCGTTGCCCTTGACGTCGTGAACGGTGACCGTGACATGCAGGGTCACTCCGGGTCTGATTGACTCTGGGAGGGCTCCGCCGAGACCGTCACCGCCGTACAACGCGGTCTGGAGTGCTACTTCCAGCGGCTGGTTGCGAGCCATCGCCCGCTGGTCGATGATCAGCAGACCGCAGTCCTCGGGCGCATCCTCGCAGACGCTCCACTTCGGACCGACCGTTTCGACGGGATGCTCTGAAGCCCATACCACGTAGAAGCCGAAGTCGACCTCGGTGGACGGGTCCCATCGGACATCGATGGCGGTGCCGTCGTCGGCCGGATGGTCCCACGCTTCGAGACCATTCACCCGGTCCGGTGGGTTAGCGCCGCCGGTGCCATCGGGTATGGCGCTCGCCTCGACGATAGTGACATTCCACAGGTCGGCGTTGCCCCAGACATCCGATGCGACGACAGCGATCCGGTATACTACGCCGTCGACCAACGGCTCGCCGCCGATGTTGTCGATGATCCATTCGGAGGTGTCGCATCCGGGTACGATCGCCGCAGTCTCGAATCCAGTCACATCTGAGACATCTCTGTCATCGACTGGCTCGATGTGGATGGTGTACCACGCACAGTCGTCCTCGCTGTTCGGAGCCCACTTGACAATGATCCGGCCGCCCTCGTCATCCAGCACGTCCTCTGCTGTCACATTCTGCACCGGTGCCGGCGCGGTCAGATCATCGACACCGCCCGTCGGCACCACAGGTCCGATGATGGTCGCGTTCTGAGCGTCGTACTGACCGCTCTGATCGACGCAAGCCAGCGCTATCCAATACGGTCGTCCCGCTTGCAGCGCCAACGTAGTCGCGTTGACCTCGTCGTACGGAATGTTCGTTGGGCTGGTCAGCGCCACCGCTGAAGTGATCTCGAACGGCGTCGCCCAGATTCTAGTGAATGCTGGATCGAGTTCCATGCAGGCGCTCCATTCGACTCTCAGATCGCCGTCCTCCCCGTCCTCAGCTGGTCCGGCGATGGCCCACTCTGGTGGGGCTGGCACCTCATTGGTAGGCGTCGCTGTGCCGTTGAATGTGACCGGAATCCCGACCTGCCCGCCGGCGTATTCAATCGTGATAGCTCCTCTATACGCTGTTCCATCGACCAACGCCTCGCCCTGGGCCGTCGTCAGTTCTGAGGCAGTCTCGCCCCACGCGGCGATGCGCAGGTCGTGCGTCATTGCACCGATTTCGGCCAGTCCTGGCTGCCAATCGGCCGGCTTATCGCTGGTAACCGGCCAGAGATAGATGCGATACGCCACCCAGCCTGGATCGGTGGAGGGTGACCATTCGGCGATCAGGATTCCGCCGCCGTCATTCGCCCGGTCATACAGGTCGTTCAATTGGGTCGGCTCCTCGACTCGGGCCCAGTCGTAGGTGATGCGGACCCACATCGAGCCGTCCTGCGGCGACTGCATCTGGATGTGGACATTGCGGCCCTCAGGCGACAGGGCGGCGTTCACTATCGCGCTCTGCATTCTAGATTGCAATGTCGTATCGAGTGCTGCTAGGTCCCATGTGCCGCTGTAATTGAGATGCTGTGTGCGAACCCAGGTGGCGGCCCCTTCGATGGGTGAGAGCATGGTCAGGGTCTGCTGCAGCATTGGAATGCCGTTCGGGCCGGCCGCACCGGCTTCGCCTATCGTCCACGGGTCGTCGGGAGAGGCGAGGGTGACGAGGGTACCCGGATGGGTGAATTCCGTCAGGTCATGGGTTATGCCTCCGAACAGCACATTGAGAGGTTCAGCACGGCGCATCGACTCGCGGTCGTATTCGACGTAGGCAGGGCCCGGTCCGTAGGCGTACATGCCGTATTCACCGACCAGCACGACGCCGTTGGAATCGACATGGCCGGCCTTCAGGCCGATAGTGCTTCCAGACGTGATGACCTGGTGCGATCCCTGCACGGCGATCAGGTCGTTGCCTCGCTGAGTGATGATGCCGAGTACGACGCCATTGCTCGACATCGCGTGTGGTGGCCAGCCGGACAGGAGGGCCGAGGTAGAGCCGGACTCCATCTCACCTGAGGAGGCGTTCCAGTGGATGATCGGCACCGCCTCTGTGGCTATGTGGACGCCCCACAGGTCTGTTGCCATCGCCATCACACGATTCGATGGAAGCATGTCGATGGCATGGGTGCTCGTCACCATCAGTGAAGACGTATCGAGGACGCTGAAGCCCGGTCTGGTGACTCCCTGACCGTCGTGTGCTACGAATACCGTGGGTCCGAATGAGTACACCTGACCCTGCCCATCGGTGATCGTAGCCGCTCCCACGGCGGCGAAACCGCTGACTTTGGTGCCGATCAGCCCGTCCGCCCGCGTCATGGTCTGCAGGACCGTGAGGCTTGCCGTGTCTAATCTCGAGAGACCGGCACTGCTTCCTATCCACAACTCCCCGTTCTGCACCAGCAGGTGTTCGATGACCGGTGTCGGCAGACCGTCCAGAGTGGTGAGTGGATCGTCCCAATCTGCTCTGGACTGATTCCAGACGCCGATACCAGCGAGGGTCGCGACCCAGATCCGGCCATCGTGCTCAGCGAAGTCGAGAACTATGTTGCTCGGCAGTCCGGCAAGCAGCCGACCGCCGGTGTATGTGTATGAAGCGGGGTCGTAGGTCTGGACACCGGCCGCAGTCGCTTCGGTGCCGATCAGCCCGATTACGAGTTCGCCGCCCGCCATAGCGATGCCGTCATGGGCCCAGTGGAATCCAATGCCCACCGGCATCATGATGCCGGTCCGCAGGTCTATTCTGACCAGCCCCCAGCCGTTCGCCGTCACCCAGAGGGTTTCGCCGTCCAGCAACAGCTCCGACACCACGTCCTGATTGAACTGGAATGCTCTGGTCCATTCGACCGAGCCGTTCGAGAGCCTGAGCCCCTCGAGGACGGATGTGCCCGTATTGATATTGTATCCCTGAGCGGGAACCACCCAGACATGCGTCTCGTTGGACAATATCTCGACGATGCGCCCGCTCGTCAGGTCGGCGTACTGATCGATGCCGCCGGCCACGAGTCCGTTGCCGTCGAGCCAGTCGACGCGACTGAATCCCGAGGTGCCACCAGCCCGGCCGAGGGCGTATGCCGGCACACCGGTCGAGGTCGGAGCATTGACGATGGAACAGGCGTCCATGCCCGCATCGATGTGCTGACCGTTGCCCAACTGCGGTCCGTTCGTGCCTATCAGGGAGAAGCCCCCGTCACCGTTCTCCAACAGGTGGCCGACCAGCAGCAGGTTGTTGTCGTGCAGCATACCGCCAGGGAACACACCGCCTTCCGAGATGCCGTTCTGGGCCCTTATCCGGCCGAGGAAGGTGTTCTGCGTGTAGGAGAATCGTGAGATGCCGACACCCTCCGGCTCGAAGCCCATGTAGACTATTTCGTGCGCCTCGTCGCAGGCTATCGCTTGCAGGTCATCGTCTGGCAGCCTGCCCTGCCCCTGGGTCCATGACGAGTTCCAATGACCGGTGCCGAGATCGAACCTCGCGATGCCGCCCTGCGTCCCCCAACCGCTGGTTCGGCCTATCGCCACATGCACCGTGCCGGCGCACTCGACGATGTCGGCACCATAGCCGTTCGGGATGCCACCGCTGCCGAGCGACTGCTGGGTCCAGCCGC
>CAUZSY010000044.1:0-9675 GCA_963582725.1 Candidatus Thalassarchaeaceae archaeon | reverse complement strand
CTGCCCGGCCGGGTCGGTATAGGCCATGTCAGGTATCCTACCGCAGGCACCTCGTCATCGGCCGAGGCACAGCCTTTCTACACCAACTCCCCCTACGGCATCGCACTGGCCCACAACGGCAACCTGACCAATGCTGACTCGGTGCTCGCCTCGCTGTACAACGAGGACAGGCGACATGTCAACACGAACAGCGATTCCGAGATCCTGCTGAATGTTCTGGCGACCGAGTTGTACCGTAGCGAAGGGTTGCGAATCGAAGGCGATCTGTATGTCGATGTCGAGACCATATTCGACGCCGTCGGACGGGTTCATGACCGGCTCGAGGGGTCGTACGCAGTCGTCGTGCTGATCGCCGGCTACGGATTGCTCGCGTTCCGTGACCCGTTCGCCATCAGGCCCCTGGTGCACGGTGTCAGGGCGAGCGAAGCGGGGCCTCAGCACATGTTCGCCTCCGAGAGCGTCGCCATGACCTCGCTCGGCTTCGAAGTGATTCGGGACATCGGACCTGGTGAAGCGGTCTTCATCGACAACTGTGGCAACCTCCACCAACGTCAGTGTCACCCGGCACCGATGCTCAATCCCTGCATCTTCGAATATGTCTACTTCGCCCGACCGGACTCCGTGATGGATGATATCTCGGTGCATGAGGCGAGATTGAGGATGGGGTCGGTGCTGGCGGAGCGAATCAAGCAGCTACGGCCCGATCATGGAATCGACGCGGTGATTCCAGTGCCGGATTCTGGTCGAATCGCGGCGCTCGAGGTGGCGCGGGTGCTCGAACTGCCGTACCGTGAGGGATTCGTCAAGAATCGATATGTCGGGCGCACCTTCCTGATGCCCGGTCAGGCGATTCGGGAGGATAGCGTGCGTAAGAAGTTGAATCCGATCCCGCACGAGTTCAAGGGCAAGACCGTGTTGATCGTCGACGACAGCATAGTCAGAGGCAATACCTCTCGCAAGATCGTCGAGATGGCTCGCGAGGTCGGTGCTGCGAAGGTGTTCTTCGCATCCTCAGCGCCCCAGGTCATCCATCCGAACGTCTACGGCATCGACATGCCAGCCCGTTCGGAATACATCGCGCACGCTCGCAGCATCAAGGAGATCGAGCAGGCCATCGGCGCCGACTGGCTGGTCTATCAGCGACTGGACGACCTGATCGATGCGGTCTCCTTTGCGGGCGGCGGCCGGGTCAAGCAGTTCGACTGCTCATGCTTCGACGGCGAGTACATCTGCGGCACCATCTCGGAAGAGTACCTCGAAGAACTGGAGGAGAGCCGCAATGACAAGGCCAAGCAGCATCGCCAGAACAACGATGAGACTCTAGAGATCCACAACGAACCGTGAGGCGCCCCGGATGGAAACCGTCTGGATTCTGAGGATAGACGAGATCGGCCTCAAATCATCGCCTGTCCGTCGGATGTTCACCGGCGTCATGCTGCGCACACTCGATGCGCACTGCATAGCGCGCGGCGTCAGAGTCGCCATCGACCGCAGCCACAGGCTGCTCGTCGCCCGCCTGAAGGGCGAGGATCCCGTCGACTCGACAGCAGCAGCCGACAGGGTCGAAGCGTTCGAGGACTCGGCGGCGCACACCTTCGGACTCGCCGCCGCTGACCGCTCCGTCGTGGTCGAACGGGAACCGTCTGATGTCATGCGACTGCTCGACGAACGCGGTTGGCCGCAGGAAGGCGTCGCCACCTTCGGGGTGCGGGCCAAACGACACGGCAGAGGTAGGGGCTGGAAGTCACAGGCCTTCGCTGCTGAACTGGGTACTCAGGTCCTGTCCCGCCACCCGCACCTGAAGGTCGACCTGACCGAGCCGGATGAATGGGTCAGGGTCGCGCTGCTGCCCGAAGCGGCGCATCTGATCGAGCAGCGGATCGTCGGTCCCGGCGGACTGCCATGTGGAGTCCAAGGTCGAGTGACCGCGAGTCTCGTCGACGACGATTCTCTTCTGGCCGCATGGCTGTGCATGCGCCGCGGCTGCCGAATCGACCTGGTCGAGCCATTCGATGAGTCGCTCGCCGCCGCGCTGGCGAGGTGGGACCCGGCACTAGGTGATGAAGAGATGATCCGTTCGATAGGCGTCGGTCCGCATCGGCAGCCGGTCGATGAGGCGTGGGGCATGATAGGGAGCCGTCACGATGCAGGAGGCGGCGAGGCGAGCGTTCAGCCGATAGCCGGCTCAGGTCGGGTCCCCATCGCGTCGCTGGACCCTCTGGCCGGCTGGAGCGATTCGGAACGAGCCGAGGCGCTGGTCCGGATCAGAGCGTGACCGGACTGCGATCCGTCGTGGTCCATCGCCGGTTGAGCATCGTCGGGGACGAGCCTGAGCGCGAAGAAGTGAAGGGGTGGACTCCGGGGTGCGCATCGATGCCGTACTCGATAGCCGCGTCGGCGCTGGTCCGCTGCGAGGAGATGGTGCGGGCTCTGGCCGTCTCACCTCTGGGTGAACACCTGTTCTGGGCTGGTGACTCCGGCCGAGTGCACGCGATCGATCTGCCTTCCATGAACAGCGAATCGTTCGATGTCGGCGAATCTGTCGCGCACCTCGTGGCGCTCGTGGATGGTGACCTCATCATCGGCACGTTCGCAGGCGACCTGCACCGACTGTCATCAACCGGAGAGCCGGTTTGGACGGTGCCGCTGATCGGCGGCAGCGAACTGATGCTGGTCAGCGAATCGCGTGACTCGGTGGCGCTCATCGACGGCGCGTACGACTTCCATCTGGTCGATGTGAACGGCACCGTCAGAGGCACGTTCAGCAAAGGCGAGTTGACTCTGGCCGCCTTGACCCCCGGGGCTGATCGTGCAGCAGTGGCCGATGATGAAGGTCGCGTCACCCTGCTGGATGGTTCAGCCCAGCCGGTGGCCACGGTGCTGCCGCGCTGTGGCGATTCGGTGCGGATCACAGCGATGACCTTCCTAGGTGATGGCGCCCTGGTCATCTGCAGCGAGGCGGTCGGTCTGAGCGATGCCGGAGTGCCACAGGTTGCGATCGAGTGCATAGCCGCCGACGGCAGCCGTCTGCACGTGCAGGAGGCCGACACATGCGCGACCACTCTGCACGCCACCGGCAGCGGCATCGTCGCTGGATTCGCCGACGGCCGGGTGCTGGCGTTCGAGACCGATGATACCGAGCCGGTCGTCTGGACCGAATCGCCATACTCGATAGGCTGCCTGCAACCGGGCGGTGACCACCTGCTGGTCGGCTCGTGGTTCCACCTACGACGCTTCGAGGCACCCGGTGTCGAGTCATGGATGGTCGAACATCCGGGCCTGGTCGAGCGTCTGGCGACCTCCCGAGATGGCCGTATGGTAGCCATCGCGGGCGAGAATCGCAACGACTGGACGCGGATCAATCGCATCGACGTCTATGACATCGACGCCGAACCGTACGAGTTGACCGAGGACGACATCGACCTGCTGCTGCCTGCCGATGACGCGCTGTTCGGCGGTGCTGCTGGGATCACGCCGGATCTCGACGAGGACCTGATGGGTCTTGACGGGGAGCCTGTCGGACTCGACGAGCCAGGGGTGAGCGATGTGGATGACCCAGATGCTGGCATCGAACATCTGCTGACCGAGCAGGAGGCGGAACTCTGGCACAGCCGGCAGCACGGTGGCTCAGGCATCGAGGAGGATGAACAGGGTGAACTGATGGAGCTGTTGGGTCAGGCGGTGCAGAGGCCCGACGACACCATCGAACAGGACGAGGCGTACGATCTGCTGACCGGCGTCGACGATGATGCCACGCTGGGATTCGTCGCGCCGAAGGCCAACGCCGGCAACGACAGGACGGTGGATCCGGGGAAAGATGGTACCGCGGAGGTGACACTGGACGGCTCGAGGTCATCGGCCAGCGCCGGCCAGATCACCGACTGGCTCTGGCGAGACGCTGCCGGGGTGCGAATCGGCGAGACTCCGAGGCTTCGGGTCAGGCTACCGGTCGGACGGCACCGATTCAGCCTGACCGTCTCCGACTCCAACGGCACCACCGCCAGCGATGCCATTCACATCATGGTGACGGGCGAGGTCGAGGAGGACGAGGTGTCGCTGCTCGACTGAAACCTCTGCTCGATGACCGGAGCCGGCCACCCTCTGGCCGTCTCGATCAGGACTCATCGAGCAGGCCGGCGATGAAGGCGCCGACCCTGTCGGTCTCAGCCATGCACACCTGATGCGCCATCGGGTATGAGTCGAAATCGACCGGCCAGCCGTTCTCCTCCAAGAACTCGGCTGAACGCTTACCGGCCATGAACGGCACCGTCTCATCGTACGAGCCGTGCTGAATGAGCAGCGGTGTCGATCGGTTCGCAGCGTGCGTATCTTCTATGTGCGTCTCGTGGAACAGCAGATAACCGGAGAGGCAGGCGATGCCGGCCAGCCGATGTGGGAATCGGCAGCCGGTGTAAAGCGCCAACGCTCCGCCCTGGCTGAAACCGATGAGGACGATCCTCTCGTATGGGATCCCCCTGTCGTGCTCGGCCTCGATGAGTTCGGCTATCGACGCTGCAGACTCAGCCGTCTCTTGCCTAGATTCTCTGTCACCGCTGTCCTCACCTCCACTGAGGTATCGGATGTCGAACCAGGAGGGCATCCGGAAGCCGTGGTTGAGGGTCACCTTGCGGTGCGGCGCCTGCGGGAACACCCATCGCGTCGCCGGCCTCTGGATCGATCGCGGCATGTCGACGAAATCGTCAGCCGTCGCTCCGAGTCCATGCATCCAGATGATGGAGGCGTCATGCGTCTCTCTGGGCTCGATCGTGAGAACCCCGAGCATGACGCCGCCTCGGAGCGAATCGATGTGTGCTCGCATCATGATTCTTCCCGTGCACGCGTCGCATGGAATGTGCGAGGCACTGACCAGACTGGTTCTCACCGTGAAGGGTCAGAAATGACCGGCCGAGGATCGATGACCGCGACGGTCTGCCGAGAATCGTATGCCGATGACCGTGCTCGGATGCGAACCCTCGGGCAGTGATGCGGCATCACTGCAGTTTCGCGAGTTCGGTTGTGAGGACCGGCAGAGCGTCCTCCCAGGTCGCGACGATGCCATAGTCAGCGACCGAGAAGATCGGCGCGTCGGGGTCCTTGTTGATGGCTACGATGTACTTCGACGAGCGCATGCCGGCTAGGTGCTGGATGGCACCAGATATGCCGACAGCGATGTACAGCTGGGGCACCACCGTCTTGCCGGTCTGGCCGACCTGCATGCTGTGTGGCAGACCCCACTCGTCGACGACGGCACGGCTGGCTCCCACGGCCGCGCCGATCTGGTCGGCGATAGCCTCCAGATGAGTGAAATTGTCGATGTTTCCGAGACCGCGCCCGCCCGAGATGATGATGTCCGCTT
Organism: Candidatus Thalassarchaeaceae archaeon; assembly: GCA_963582725.1. Lineage (GTDB taxonomy): Archaea > Thermoplasmatota > Poseidoniia > Poseidoniales > Thalassarchaeaceae > CAUZSY01. The sequence goes on along the minus strand of CAUZSY010000044.1, from coordinate 4,319 downwards.
CAGCGACATCGAGTCGCTCGCTCGCCTTCTCGAACGCCTCTTGGATGGCGACCGCGACATCAGCCGAGTGATTGACGGTGCTGACCTCGGCGCTGCCGCCGTCGCCTGCCGGCTCGAACGCGTTCGGTCGCAGCGTTATCACGCAATCGCCGGCGCAGCTGCTGGTCTCGATAGCCTTGCCGGAATAGATGGGCCGTGTGATCTCGATGCCGGGAGCGAGGTCGGTGACATCCTGGATGACCGGGATGCTCCGCCTGGAGGCCAGTCGCGCGGCGATCTCGCGGCCTTTCGGCGTCGCCGCCGCGAGGATGACGCCCTGCCCTGCCGCCGCACCTAATGCGGCAGCCCATGCGCCGCCGTCGAAGCTTTCGAAACAGTCTCCGATCACCGAGACGACTCGCCCGACGCCCTCGATGGCAGCCGCTTCGGATGCGCCTCGACCGCCGGGACAGAGGACTGTCGGGCTGGCGCCGAGCGCGCTCGCCGCAGCGACCAGTTGAGCGGTCACCGGGTGCAACCCGTCGTCCGTGCTCTCAGCGATCACAGTGACATCCACTCTTCAACACCCCTTCAGAGGACCTTCGCCTCTTTCCGCAGCATGGTGACCACTTCCGGCACCGATTCTGCGCCCTCGAACTTCTGACCAGCCGGCTTCTCGGCCGGTGGTGCATGAGCATTGACCACGACCTTTCCCACCTCGATGCCGACACCGAGGTCGGCCGCGGTGAGCACTTCGATCTGCTTCTTCTTGGCCATCATGATGCCCCTGACGTTCGGCCGTCGAAGATCGGTCCGGGTCTTGTCGAAAGCGATGACACAGGGCGCATCGACGAGCACCCGCTCCTCACCACCCGAGGTTGGCCGCAGAGCGCTGCAGGCATCACCCTCGATGCTCACTTCCGAGACCAGGGTGACGCAGCCGGAGCCGAGTATCTCCGCGACGCCTGGTCCGGTGCTGCCGGAGTTCGTGTCGGCCGCCTGCTTGCCGCAGAACACGATGCCGGCGCCACTCCTCTCGACCGCAGCCGCGAGCAGCGTCTGGACCTGTGTCGTGTCCAACGATGTCAGGTCATCGACCATGATGTGGGTGAGCGTGTCGGCGCCGACCGCCGCCGCATCGGTCAGCATCTTGGTGACCCGGGCTGGACCGCAGCTGATGACCTTCAGAGAGCCGCCCGTCGCTTGCGTGATCTGCAGCGCCGCTTCCAGCGCGAACTCGTCATAGGGGCTCATCGACCACTTGTTGACAGCGTTCTCATCGACGCGGTCGCCGGACACGGTGATCTTCGCGTTGGTGTCCGGCACCTGCTTCAGCAGAACAGCGATATCGACCATCTCAGGCACCCTTTCTGGCCGGGCCACCGGTGACCCCTCTATCAATACTCTTCACTCGCTCCTCGCTCACGAATTGAGGGGTCACTCAGAATCGATTCTCAAACAGGAACCCCGCCTCAATTCGTTCGCCCGGGGAAGTCCGTGATGACTGAACGGCAACGAACAGGGGGAGGTCTCGGAGTGAGAGAGGTTGTGCGTTGACCGGGTTGGTCGAAGGATCGACTGGGCGTTCTCTCGCGTCTGTAGAGGCGGATGGATACGGGAGGGCGAAGGCCAGGAGGGTCAATCTGCGAGAATGGCCGCGAGAGCCACCTGCCAACGACTCTTCAACGGCGCGATGTCGGACTCTTCGGGCAGTTTCTGATGCTGGAATCTGAGCGCGCACTTCTCCTTCTTCGGCCAGAACTGGATCTCCCGCACCGACTTGCCACGGTCATCCTGCCACCAGATCCGCACCAGCTTGCCGGGCCGGACCGCACGCACCGTCAGGTGCGCACCATCGACATCGAACTCGTGTCCCTCTTCGAACCGCATGCCTTCCAGCCAGTCGGTGCCGACCAGCGCCTCCCACGCCGCCGACTCATCGCCGGGGTAGGTCTTCTGGGTGCTGAACTGGTACGAGCCGGAGCAGGACTGGTTCATCTCGCGCCGGCCGGTGTCCCGCTCCCACTCGACGGCGGTCATCTGGGCCCACCAGGCGATGATGTCGTGCTCGTTGTGGAGTCGCATGACGACGTCCTTGCGGATCGACGATTCCTTCGCGTATTCCTCCAGTATCGGATACCAGTGGTCCTTGCCGTGGCCGGTCGCCTCGATCATCGCCTCTTCTGAGATCCTGCGAGCCAACCGTTCACCTCGGTCACCGTTCTGCCGAGGTTCCATGATGAATCATTCCCCGGACTCTCGTTGGCCGGGCGTCGCTGCCGCCGGTCAATCGGGAGTGACCGATACGGGTCGACCGGCGGTGGCTCGTGGCAGCTGACCGTCCGCCATAGCGTCGAGGCGGTCCCACCACGGCGCCAGCAGCCTGTTCCAGACCAGCGCCGCCAGCGCGCCGCCGGTCGCCACATCGAACAGGTAGTGCTGCTTGGTGGTCAGAGTCGAGACCGCCAGCGCGGCGCACGCGAACCAGAGCAGCCAGCGCAGCGGCACCGCTCGTTCGCCGAAGCGCGCCGGCAGCCAGCGGTGCAGGGCGAGGCTGATCAGCACACCGTGCGAGATGTGCAGACTCGGCCAGGCCGAGTGCGAAGAATCGATGCCGTGTATTCCACCCATCAGTGAGCGTGAGAGAGCGTCGGCGGTCGGCAGCACGTCGAGCATCTGTTGGCGGAGGTGGACGCCCGTCGGGAACAACAGGAAGATCAGATTCGATACCAGTTGCAGCAGGATGAGACCCTGCATCAGAGAGTACACCTGCATGCGACCACGCCGGTCTGCAGGACCTGCGAAGAAGGATAGGGGATAGAACAGCCAGAACAGCGAGAGGTAGATCAGACTCGTCCAGGGCAGCGCTGGAATCGCTGCGTCGAGGCCGCTGGAAGGGTCGAAGGAGGACGAGCCGAGATTCGGTCCGACCGTATTGACCCCGAGATAGAGCGGGATGCAGCCCAGCGCGAGGATCGGTATCAGAGAGAAGCGCCAGTCGATCCTTCTACCTGATTCTGCCAGCCGTTCCGACCAGCGCCAGACCGGCCATGGCCGAACCAGAACCTCCGCCCGGCTCGCCGCCTCGCCATCCATGGACATCACATTGAAAGACGCTGCTTCACCATTGCCCTCGCTCGACGATGCAGGTTTCGTTCACACCTCAGTCGTACCGGCGCGAAGCTGGGCCTCAGAACGGCCGTTGAACTGCGCTCATGGTTCTCTACCACCAGGATGATGTTGCTGGGTCAACCGGCGATCGTCAGCGTGACTGGGTCAGCCTGTCGTCGTAGACGAGCATGTTCAACAGCACCTCACCGAAGTCGCGCGCGTACGCGCACAGCCGGCGAATCGACCCGGAGCATCTGGAATCGAACAGCAACGAGGTCCGCCTCCTCTTCTCGCTCCACAGTTCCTCCTCGTGATCCTCTAGACTGGTCAGCGCCTGCTTCAGGATGGTCCTCGCCCGCTGAATCTCCGCCGGGTCGCGAAGACGGAGTTGGACCATCATGGTCTTCATCACTCCGAGCCATTCCGGCAAGAGCGACAGCGGCGCATCCTCGAGGCTCATCTCAGGCCGACTGTCGGCCGAAAGGACCAGTGCTGCCATCTGGTCGGCGTGGTCCATCATCCGCTCGAGCGCGCGGGCCAGATTGGAATGCTCGACCGCCTGCCTGCGGTCGAGCCCGAGCGACTCGGCGACGCTATGCGAGTCGAGCATCGCGCCGACCTGACGATTGATCAGATGCAGCAGGGCATCGACCTCTCGCTCGCGCTCCTCGTGGTCCTCGATCAGAGCGAACGGGCCGCCGAGCAGCACCGACTGGATGTCCCGGACCAGCGAGGTCAGCTGCAGATACATCCGGTTCAGGCTGGACGAGATCGGCAATTCGCCCGAATTCAGAAGGCAGACGAGGTCGATCGATGTTTCAGTATCATCACCGACCTCGAAACCTCTGGTCGACCGAAGGAAGTGGCGGATCACCGAGCGATCCGATCTCGTGACGCCGGGACTGGAGTTGATTCGGATGGTCTGGGCGCCCGACAGATACGCCGCCATCAGGTGGTCGTAAAGCGCGCCTTCAGGGATATCGTCACGATCCAGTACAACCACTATTCGCGGTTCCCTGAAAGAGTCTAGGGGTGTGAGTCGAAGGGCACCGCTCGGTCGCCATTCAACCTGAACGCCATCCCTCGCAGAGAGCCCGTGTGCAGTCACCCAGCGCTTCGGCAGACTCAGGGTGAACGTAGCCCCACCGGTCAACTGCAGTTTGCGGACCTCACGGTCACCCACCAATTCGGCCATGTAGTGCGGAAACACTTCCTAAATATAACTATAT
>CAUZSY010000043.1:0-9699 GCA_963582725.1 Candidatus Thalassarchaeaceae archaeon | reverse complement strand
CTGGGCGGACACCCTCGCGGCACACGCAGCGAGCACCGCCCGCGACTGGTTCCGAACTCTCGACATCGACATCGCCCTGATCGATGGCACCTTCTGGTCGGATTCCGAACTGACCGGACGCGACCAGTCGGAGGTGCCGCACCCGACGGTGAAGGAGAGCCTCGGTAGGTTAGGGGAGAAGCGGTCTGGTGACCCGAGGGTCGTGTTCATTCATCTCAACCACACCAATCCCCTGCACGACGCGGATTCCGCCGAATCGCGAAGGGTCAGGAACGCCGGCTGGGAGGTCGGCGTAGAGGGCATGACATTCGATCTCTGAGTACACCGGCCGCACCACACCCGGCAGATGGGCTGGCCGGAGGCGGGTTACCGCTCACCGAGGGGGGGGGGCGGAACCTGTATGAAGCGGGGTCAGCGGCAGAGCACCATGCGACTCGTCGGCGAGGTCAGCAGCGGTCTAGGCCGAGCCGCCGTGTTCATGGCCCAGCCGCACTATCAGGACCAGTTCCGTGAACTGCTCGGAGTGACCGCCTGGCCGGGCACGCTGAACGTCTCGGTGTCCGGTGAGGATCACGCCAACTATCTCGCACTGCGGAGTCTAGCAGGTATCGACACGCTCGGAGTGAAGTCCGCCATCAGCGATGCCGCTGAGAGCGTCGACACAGCCGAGGTCGAGCCGTTCCGAATCAGGGGATTCCTCCGAGAAGGCCGCTCGTTCGGCGGTGCGACCGCCTTCCAGGCCCGGATAGAGAGAGCAGACACGGACGCTGGTGACAACATCGTCTGTGCCATCCTGATCCCCGACCTGACCCGACACATCGATGTCGTCGAGGTCATCTCGCAGCTGTTCCTGCGCGAGAGCCTAGACCTGATCGATGGCGACCGAGTCCGCCTTCAGCTCATCTCCTGAATTGACCCGTATGACCGAGCAGGGTTGGTTGCGCCTCTGGGGAGGTGTCAGGCTGGTTTCGGTGGCGTCATCGCTGCGATCCAGTCGCGGTGCATCATCAGGGCGATCTCGTTGCGCGCCACCGTCTGCCACCGTTCATGCATCCTGTCGTCATCATCCCCGGGCGGCCTCGACCATGACATCTCGGCACCCTCGTCGAGCCGCTCGCCGAGATCGACCTCGGGGTGTTGCATCGACCAGAGCATCAGCCACTCGGCCGGAGCCAGACCGAGATCCGCCTTCTCGTCCGGCCGGTGCAGGGCTCGCAGCACCTCGGCAGTCTGGACCTTGCCGGTCGCGAGACCGTGCAGCGCCGCGGCGATCCGCCGCACCTGATTCCAGAGGAACGACTCGGCGGCGATCCTGAAGCCGAGGACGCTGCCCTCGGCATCGGTCCACGGTTCACACAGCAGGATGGTCCTGAGGGTGCTGCGATCCTCTTCGACGCGACAGAAGTTGGTCAGGTCATGACCGCCCTCGAACAACCGGCACCAGCGAGCCAGCTGCTCTTTCGTCATGTCGACCGGCCAGCGCGGCAGTGGTTGCAGGCGGTACAGGTACTCTCGCCTCCTGACGTTCCTCACGCGCACGGAGGTCGACACCGGGGTGGCAGCCCAGACGACCAGGGATTCGGGCAGACGATCATTCAGCGCGAGCAGCACCCGACCGGGACCGACCCGCTGCCAGAGCGCCTCTTTGACGTCGAACGACGCGAGATTCATCCTGACATGGACGCCGGTATCGGTCCTCGACGCGAGTCTGACGGGATGTGTGACGTCCGCATCGCACCATGACAGATCCTTGAGAGCCTTCTCCAAGGTGCCCTGGACGGTGTCGACATCAGGCTGGAACTGAGCGCCGTGGAAATCGTCGCCACGGTATCCGAGAGCGACGACGATGCGTCGAGTCTCGCCTTTCTCCATCGACGGTCTCACTCCCCGGCGTCGAGGTATTCCACCGCTTCGCCCACCGACGAGAATCCGAGTCCGAGTAGAGCGAATTCGACTGCAGTTCGGACATACTTGCGGGCGAAATCATGGCTGCGATTGAAGTCGGTCTTGAGATCTATCGCGTCGATCAGCAGCCTCGCTGCCTCATAGAGGTGGAACGAGACGTCCACCTCGTCAGAGGCCGCACCTATCTCCTGCAGCTTCTGGTACTGCCGGATGGCCATCGGAACTCGGTCGAACTCGATCAGGGCGTTCGCGTATGCTGCGACATAGTCTGCGTTCTCCGGGTCCAATGTGGTCGCCCTGCGCAGATACGATTGGATCTGTCCCTCGTTGATACGGTCCTTGCCGGCATCATCGAGGTTACCGTGCTCCTGGATCTCGAACATCGCCGCCTCGGCCCAGCCGTGGTAGCCTGCAGCATCATCCGGAGAGGCCTCCATCACCGTCTCGAATATCCGCATAGCCGCCATGTAGTCCCCTTGTGTGATGAGCATCGCTGCTTCAGTAACCTCTTCTCCATCGCTCATACTCCACGACTCCGCCGCGCGACGGTCGCGTGCCTGACATCAATGCACCGCTCCTCACTCACGAATTTAGGGGTCCCTTGGAATTGAATCTCAAATAGAGACCCACCTCTCAATTCGCTCACTGGGTTGATTCCGTAGTGATTCTAGCCTCATGAGAGTCCTAACGAGGGTGAACGGGATCTTGTGTCGATGGTGAGGGTGAGTATGCAGGTGGATCATGATGGGACGGTCGAGGCAACAACCGGCCGTTCTCTTGAGCCTGTGGAACCAGAAGGACCCGGTGGGGCTCGCGTCTGCTGAAGCAGATGGTCCCGAAGGGGCCGAGGGGGGTTCACGCCTCGTCGGCGGAGTCGGAGGCTGCGGCGGGGGCCTCTTCGACAGCGGCAGCCTGAGCGGCCGCCTTCTTGCCAATCGCCTGCCGCTCGCTCTCCGGCATCGTCCGCAGCTCGTTGACCAACTTCTGCACCATGACCGGGTTCTTGACGCCGAAGAAGCAGTCCTCGGGGTTGTCATCCACCGTCGAGCGGGTTCGCTGGAACTTGATCATCGCGACGACCAGCCGGATGACCTTCATCACCGGATTGGTCGGCTTCGATGAATCGTCGGAGATGACGGATGCGGCGATGCCACCACCGACCTCGACGGAATCCTGCCTGATGCCGAGGCCTGACGCGGTGATCAGGTGGACGTTGCCGATGTTGGCGAGGCGGCCGATCAGGCCACGCTCTACCTTGAGGTTCTCGACATGCTCCAGCGAGATGACATGGCTTGAGGAGTCGAGCACCCGCAGGAACTCCTTGTTCAGGTAGACCTGCTTGTCGGTGATCGCGTAGATGAACGCGCGTCGGTAGAACTCGGTGAGGAACAGCAGCATGATGGTGAAACCGATGCCGAACAGCAAGTAGAGCGATGGGCTCCAATCGATCGGTATGAACGATTTCGGCGCCTCACCGACGAAGCCGATGATGGTCGCCAGGAGTCCCTCGGTGAGTTGTTGCTCGAGGAAGAAGATGCCCGGTGTGATCGATATCAGGACCAGCGAGAAGGTGAACCAGCGGCCCGAGGTGGAGAAATTGATGAAATGGTTGATCTTCGTCAGAATCAACATCGCGATGAAGAAACCGGATATTCCGAGCAGACCGACCGTCGCGTGCAGCAGGGCGAGCCACTGTGCCGCGCCCTCGTTGCCGGACGGAGCCGACATCGCTTCGCCCCAGTAGAACAGCAGGTGGATGCCGAGCACCATCATGGCGAGCGTGTACTTGCCGGTCATCGATATCATCGTCGGACCGGAGAGGTAGATCGGATGCTCGTATTCCGACATCTCATGGATGGCAGCCCGTGCCTTCTCAGTGTTGGTTCTCGCCAGGTAGTGCTCGATTGCTTCGCCCATCTTCTTCACCCGGCGCCCCTGCCGCACCCCCCCAAGCGATACGATTCGTATATCATCGTTCGGAGGGATGCACCCTATATGGGCGGTCCAAACGCCAAATCACACCTATTCCGCCCAGCGGCCGCGCCCCTTTTTTCGACAACGCCCGCGCGACTCCACGAACCCAGCAAGTGCTCTGTCCATCCCAGTGGCTCTCCTCCAGAGGGCGCAACACCCGGTTGCTCGGGTCACCTTGGAACGGTTGGACGGAGTCAGTGGGCAGTTGTGATGGTTCAGTGCAGCAGGCCCCAGGCGTGCTCGGCATTGCCGCGAATCCAATCATAGTCCGACGCCTTCCGTATCTCCACCTCGTCGAGGATGGTCAACGCCTCGACGGTGAGCGGGTACTCGTTGTACGTCAGATGCGAGTGCAGGCCGGCTCTGGTCGGCTGGTCGAAGGTCCATCTAGCCCGACTGGTGGCGCGCACGACGACCGCGATCTGGGTCCGGCCGTTCCACAGCCGGATGTGGAACGAGGGCAATCGGTGACCGTACCGGTCCAACTGGTCGGTGCGATCCTCATCGATCTCGCCGTCCGGGTGCAGCAGGGTCACTTCACAACGCTCGAAACGTTCACTGCGCTGGCGGCGCGCGTCGTGGAACAGGCCGCTGTTACGAAGCGGAATGCGCAGGCGGTCACGCCGTTTCCATGGCCGATCGTCGTGCGCCGTCATCGAGAGGGAGACGTGTGGCATGAACCAGTCGAGATACGATCCGTCATTGAAATGCAGAAGACCCCAGAACCACGGGATGGAAGGGGCCTGGATGGTCACCTTCTGGAAGTAGGCCGAGCCGTCCACCGGTTCACCATCGATGCTGCCGGTGACCCTCGCTCCGTGCAGTCGGAGGATGTCGAATCCCATCGAGCCGGTGAACATATCCTGGCTGTGCGTAGCCGTAGAGAGGGCTGGATTCCAAGGTTCTATCCTCAGGTCGAAATCGGCTGCCGCGCCCCTCGCCAGCGCCTCAGGGCTTGCCTTGGTGCGTAGCCAGAATGCGCTGCGATCGGCCTCCAGTCCCATCGAATGGTCGGCCTCCAGCAACGGCACGACGGCGCCACCACCGCTGCGCATGCCGGCGCCTCGCGCCTCGTTCCAGATGGCGCTGCCATCCTCGATGGCCACCATGCGAGCCGTCTGCAACTCGAGCGGTTCGTGCATCGTCTCGCCATCGTACCACCAGGAGGCGACCATGCCGGAGAGCGTCTGGGTGTCATCTTCGACGCGGATGCGGCCTCCGACCCACGGTCTGCCATTGACCTCGATGTGCGCCGTGTCCTTAGTGCTCCAGAGGATCATCAGCTGGCGTGATCGCTCCGGATGCCGTTCACACGGCAGCATCACCAACCACCACCACCAATGCCAGCTGAGGCGAGACAACGGCGGCAGGCTGTCGAGGCGCCAGAGGGATGACAGGTCGCCCTCGAATCGTCGCATCATCGCCTCGCTCACCGCCGCATCACCCCGGTCGACTCGACGATGAAATCGGATGATGGCGAACCAGAACTCAGCCCGAGCAGCGGGAGCGGCCGGGGAGGTTGACTCATCCGCATCGTCCGACCACCGGTTCAGTCTAGTTCCTGTCGGCCGAAGGAGGATTGACCGATGAGGATCATCAGAAGGGTGTAGCTGAGCAGGATGACGCTGCTGATGAGGACGGCCACGGCGGGTGACTTGGAATGCGCCGGCGGGTTCCAGAAGGCGCTGATTGCGAGGTCCGCCTCCCAGCCGAAGCCCTCCGCGATGATGCTCATCTGGAGGGTGTCCGGCCAGCCCATCAGGACGCCCGCATCGACGATCTGAATCGCCCAGTGCGACACCGACAGCATGCCGATGGTGGCCGTCGGCGCGGTCAGGCTGACCATCGCCATCATGAATTCCCAGACACCCATCGCGATGGCGATGTAGACGCCGTACTTCTTCGAGAAGACGCCGAACGCCGCGAACGAGGTGCCGTAGGCGAGCAGTGCCAGCATCGCAGCCAGACCGATCATGAACCAGACGACCAGATCCCCGAAGCGGAACAACTGGTCACCGGGACCTAGGAAACTGGTGATGATGCCGGTCAGCACAGCCAGGCCGAGGATGTACGGGCCGGCCAGTGCCATGAAACCGAGGATGCGATAGGTGAAGAACTCGCCACGATGGATTGGCTTGCCGATCAGATAATACATCGTTCCGGCCTCCATCTCCTCACGGATCAGACCGGTCGCGAGGAACAGCGGGATGAACAGTCCGAGCAGGAATATGAAGGCGATCTTGCCGACCCCCGCGACGAAGCCCCGGTGAATCGCCTCGCCGACGAAGGCGCCCTCCTCCGGGTCCTCGTCGACATTCGGGTCGGCCGCTATGCGACTGATCTCATCGCCATCGAAGTCGGTGTAGTAGAGCACGTTGCAGGGCACGTGGTCGCCGTTGGTGTCGTTGTTGTACCACCACATCTCTTGCTGGCCCACCCAATCGGTGCGCAGGCAGTCTCCGTCATCATCGAATCCCTGGGCTCGGTGCGACAGGTCGCCGTCCCAGTCTATCGGGTCCTCGTCGATGTACATCGAGGCCGGATCGGGTGAAACCTCGAAACCATCGTGCCACTCGCCCCTCTCCAGATAGAGCCAGCCCTCCGTACTGACCGTTCCGGACGCCTCCAGACGGCCACTGAATCTGAGTCTGCCATCTGAAGCCGTGCAGGCGGCGCCGTACGGTACATAGATCCAATTGTCACCGCCGCCGGTGCACTCATCCACTTCACTGATGTCGATCCAGCCGTAGCCGCGACTGACAGCGCTCTCGTTGATCCAGTCGGCGTCGAGGAAGCCTTCACCGCTGTACGATTGGTTGCCTGTCCGGTTCTCGCCGTACGGTATCCACTCCTGCACTTCGAACCATCCCGAACCGGGATACTCGGTCGCGTCCCAGTCGGAGGTGCCCCACTTCCGCTCCTGACCCATCGGGTAGCCATCGCCGTCGTAGTCCGATGAGTCGCCGTCGTTGTCGATCGCCTCGATGCCACCTGCGAGTTCGTCGGCGTAGACCAGGACGAGCAGAGCCATCAGCAGGATGCCGATGCCGCCGACCACCCATGTGGAGGTGCGGATGCGCAGTTGCCGGATGGTGAATTCGACGATCGCGCCGGCCTTCCTGTCGAGGCGCGCCCAGACGCTGTCGGCGAGCGGCTGCAGACGGCCGGCGCTCGGTGCCGGCATGACGGGTATCGCGTCCGACCGGGCCGGTGCCAGCAGAGATTCCGCGTCGGCCCGCCGCTGTGTCGGGACGGGTAGCATGTCGCCGCCGCCCTTCTCACGGGCCGGCAGCGACGCTGGGTCAGCATCGGTCGTTGTCTGGGCATCGGTCGCACCTGTCGCGGTCGGCTCGCCCGGGCCGGTCTGGTCGGCAGCGACCAGGGTCGGCAACGGTGCTGTCTCGTCATCCGTCGGCGGTCGCTTCGCCGGCATCTGATCGGGCGTCTCGGCCGGCGGGTCGGCCCACGGGTCGTCGTCGATCATGTGCGGCCCTCGGTCAGATACTTCAGCAACGAGACGAGATTATCGTCGGGATTCTCGATCGCGGTCACCCGTACACCGGCCCGTGTCACGATGCCCGGCAGCGCCTTGTGGGCGGCCGACAGATCGTTCGTCTGGATCTCCAGTTCGCCGGGATTCGGGAAGCGCAGGCCGTACACGGGGTCGGCCGGCAGGAATGAGGCGGCTAGCAGGCGGGGGTCATCGGTGTGCAGCAGGATGCGGTGTGGGTGCTGGTCGAGCAGTTCTCGGATCGCGTGCAGGTTGCCGAGCGCCAGCAGCCTGCCGTTGTGCAGGATGACTATCTGCTCGGTGATGCGCTCGATCTCGGTCAGGATGTGGCTCGACACGAGTATGGTCTTGCCCTGCTGACCGAGTTCCCGGATGACGTTCATGATGGTCGTTCGAGCGATCGGATCGCAGCCGGCCAGCGGCTCGTCGAGGATGAGCAGTTCCGGGTCGTTGACCAGCGCGTGTGCTATCTTGATCCTCTGGCGCATGCCCTTGCTGTACTTGCCTATCTGCTTGTGCGCGACATCGGTCAGACCGACGAATTCCAGCACATGCATGGCGCGCGCCATCGCGTCGTCGCGCTTGTGCCCGTACAGACGAGCCAATGTGCCGACGAAGTCCGCGCCGGTCATCCAATCGTAGAGTCGCTCGCTCTCCGACACATAGCCGACCCGACTGTACGGCGCCGGATTCCTCCACAGGTCGGTGCCGAACAGGCGAACCGTTCCCTGGCTCGGCTTCAGCCGACCGACCAGCAGTTTGAACAGAGTCGATTTGCCGGCCCCGTTCTCGCCGAGGATGCCGGTCACGCCACCCGAGATGGCGATGCTGACGTCGTTCAGGCCGATCACCTGGCCGTACCACTTGCTGACATGGTCCAGCATCACCGCCGGCGCGTCCTGATCAGGAACCCACGCCTCCTGTCCGGCCCCTACCTGATTGACGTCCGGCATCATTCGCGGGTCACCTCAAGCGAGTTGACACGGGCGGTCAGAAGGTACAGTGCCGCCGTGTCCATCACCACCAGCGAGATGATGCTGAACGAGACCGGATGGTCATAGGCGAGGTCTATGCCCATCAGCCACTGACCGATGTGGGCGAGACAGTCGTACGGACTGATGACATAGACGACCGAACGGTCGAACAGCTGATCGACCAGGAAGGCGACCAGTTTGGTGCCGAGGATGATGCCTAGGAAGGACACCGCAGGGAAGAATCGGCCTTTCGAGACCGAGGAGAGAGCCAGCCCGATGGCCGTGTAGGAGAACACCAGCAGGGCGATCACCGCGAAGCCGCTCAGCAAGATGGGCAGGGTGTCGATGATGTACGACCAGCCCTCCCCTTCCAGAACGATTCCACCAGCGTAGAATCCGACATAACTCAACAGGATGATGCCACCGAGGATGATGGCGACCGAAGCGAACTTCATCGCCGTGTAGTCGAGCCGGTTGATCGGTCGAGAGAAGTACAGTGCCGAGGTGCCGTTCTGCCGGTCGTCCGAGATCATGCCTCCGACGATGAGAGCGGTCACCAACGGCCACCAGCAGATGTTGCGCGGCCAGAGGCCGAGCACCTTGCCGTAGATGTTCGTTCGCGACAGACCGAACACCCGCTGCAGTTCCTCGGCGCCGGTGATCGAGCCGATGAAGGCGAAGCCGAGGCTGGAAAGACTGGCCAGAGCGATGCCGAAGATCACCAGTCTGACGAACGGATGATAGCGCCGATGGCCCTTCGATGTGAACAGACCGTAGACATGGTGCCGAAGAATCGCCCAGTTGCGCATCCAGCGAGGACCCAACTCTCCATCCCACGGCCGGTAGACCTGATGGAAGATGGTGCCGCCGCCGATCTGGGCGGCCGGTTGGGCGACCACGGCCACCGCGTCCTCGTCGCCGTCGCCGGAGCCGAACGCGGCCTCCATGCGAGTCTGGCCGAGATGGCCGAGGTCCCTCAGAGGCACCACGGCGTCCGGCGTTTCGGCTGGGGCTGGAGTGGTCGGACCATCGCTGAGCACCGGTGCTGGCGACAGCCGATCGTCGTCCGGCCGGTCCGTTCCCGCGGCTGATCCAGAGAGAGACGATTCGCCGGGCATGCCGGCATCGACGTCGTTCTGGGATCGCTCGTCCGGCATCAGCCGACCCCCTTGTTGGAATCGCCGAGCGGTATGCCCGCATCGACGCGAGCAGGGCTGCCGCTAGCCATCTCGGCAGGCCCGGCGGCGGCAGGCATGCTGCCGCGCAGCAGGTCGCTGGCGCTCTTCGTCTCGTAGCCGAGTTGCTCCATTATCAGCAGGAACAGATCCTCCAGAG
>CAUZSY010000042.1:0-9921 GCA_963582725.1 Candidatus Thalassarchaeaceae archaeon | reverse complement strand
TCAACATCCACTTCCGAGATTCACCACACTTCCAGGAAGCGTTCCTGAACAACACCCCAGAATTGAAACGAGGCGCACCGCTCGTGCTGGAGGATTCGGCCGGCATATTCCAGATGCAGTACATGCTGCCGGCCATCATCGCTCTGCTGTTCTCGATGATCATCGGTGCGGTGATGTGGAAGCGGTACTCAGAGCGTCGCAGAATCGAGATTCTGCGCGGCATCCTGACCGACTCGTTGATGGCCCTACAGGCCTCGAACGAGTACATCCAGGTGATTTTCAACTGCTACAAGGATCTGGTCAGGTTCTTCCGCTCGCGCGGCGCCATGAAGAAGGTCTACGAGACGACGCGTGAGTTCGAGGATGCGGTGCATTCGATGCTCGGTGGCATCACCGCACCCGAGGACCTCTCAGGGTTCCTCTCGATCTTCGAGGAGGCACGGTACTCCGACCATCAGATCGGCGCAGCCCAGCGCGACCGCGCAATAAGCACCCTGCAAGGGGTCGTCAACAGTCTCTCGATCGCACTCGGGGAGTCGATGCTCAGCCGCACCCAAGAGAGCGATTCGGTGCTCTACACGGAGCAGACCAAGGCCGGCGAATTCGTCGATTCGGAGGGCAAGACACGGCTGGCCGGCATCGACGAGGATTCGCCTGAGGGCGGCGGCTTCACCCTCTAAAGCAGGCTCCGCGAGCACTGAGGTAGCGACCCCGGGTCGAGCGGATGCCGGGTCCGCCATCAAGCGACGATGTTACCCTTCGCGTCCAACAACTCGACGGTCAGTCCGGCGTCGACCACCTGATTGACTATCTCCTCGTGGAAATTGTCACTGAAGGAATCGAGCGAGGCCAGGATGGAACCCTCGTTCGGGTCGACCAGCTCATCGATCAGATGATTGATGACGCACGATACACCATACGACTGACCAGCCCGGAAAGCGTGGTCGAGGTCACCAGGCTCAGCATCCTCCGCCTTGGCTCGAAGTGTGACCGCCTGGACATAGGCCGAGAAGGCGCCGTACAGCGCCGTCATCGCCTGTGACACGTCCGGTGATGATTCGAGCAGCGTCTGGATCTCATGCATCGCCGCGCGCTGGCATTCGGTGAGCACGCGATGGGTGCCGATGAAGTCCTTCTCATTCATCTGCATCGCTTCTGTCATCAGGTTCATCCACTCGGACATCGCTACCGCCGTGGCGCTGCGCGTGCATGAACGCTTCGCCGGCTCACATGACCGAGTAATATTGGAGAGGGCCAACGATTCCGCGGCCGAACAAGCGCGATGGGTTGATAACAGGTCGACCGGTCGCCGCGACCCCCATGATGTCGAGGGAGTCATAATGTCAGCGAGGAACGTGAAGACCAATCTGGCCCTGGTCGGGCTCATCTCTGACCTGAAGGCCCAGACCCGGTCGACCGGTGCTCCGCTGTGGCGAGACGTCGCGAGCCGGTTGGAGAACAGCCGCTCGAACTGGGCTCAGCCGAACCTGAGCCGCCTCAGCCGGTACATGCCGGCCGACGCGGTCGTGCTGGTGCCGGGCAAGTTGCTCGGCAGCGGCGGCGTGGAAGGCAGTCCGACCGTCGCCGCCTACAGCGTCAGCAGCGGCGCTCGGAAGAAGATAGAAGCCGCGGGAGGGCGAGTGCTGTCCCTCCGCGAGCTGATGAACGAGAACCCGGAAGGAAAGGGGGTGCAGATCCTTGGCTGAAGCGACCACCTTCGTGTACGATGCGACCGACAAGGTGCTCGGCCGCATCGCCAGCCTGGTCGCCAAGACCCTTCTCGATGGCACGCGGGCTGGCCGTGACGACCGCGTCATCATCGTCAACAGCGAGCAGGCGATAGTCAGCGGCAAGCGGGCCAGAGTGCTGAGCGACTACCGGGCGAAGTACGAACTCAATCACGCTCGCAAGGGGCCGTTCTTTCCCCGTATGCCGGACAAGATCCTGAAGCGCAGTGTGCGTGGGATGCTGCCTTACCAGAAGAACAGCACCGGTCGGAATTCACTGCGAAACCTGCGGGTGATGATAGGTGTTCCACACGAACTCTCGGCCGACCAACTGCCGGATGGCCATGAGTGGGGTGACTCCTCGAACATCGACCGTCCACTGCCGGACCGCTTCGTTCGACTGGGTGATGTATCGATGGCCCTCGGAATCGATGGCAGCCGTTGGGGAGGTGACCGATGATGGCGCGCAGGAAGAAGCAGAAGGCGAAGATAGTCAACACCAGCGGCAAGCGGAAGACCGCGGTCGCTCGTGCCACCGTCCGCAAGGGCGGGGGACGGGTCCGGGTCAACGGAGAACCGATCGAGATCCTGTCACCAGCCCTGGCCCAGCGCAAGGTGCTGGAACCGCTGCATATCGCCGAGGCGATGAACCGTCTCGGCAGCGTCGACATCGCTGTCAACGTCGAGGGTGGCGGCATCATGGGGCGGGTCGATGCGATCAGGACCGCGGTCGCCCGCGGTCTGGTCAAGTTCAACGACGGCGCCGAGGGCGAGGACGAGGAACTGCGCGACATGTACCTGCGATTCGATCGAAGCCTGCTGGTCAACGACCCACGGCGCAAGGAGCCGAAGCACCCGATGGGGCGCGGCGCAAGGAAGAAGTGGCAGAAGTCATACCGATGAGGTGAGCGAGGATGTTGATACCAGTACGATGTTTCTCCTGCGGCAAGGTGATCGGCCATCTCTGGGACCGCTACGAGTCGGCCGTCGAGGACGGCGCCGACGCTGGCGAGGCCCTGACCGAACTCGGCGTCACGCGCTACTGCTGCCGACGCATGTTCATCTCGCACATCGATCTGATCGATGCGATCGCGCCGTTCAGCACGGCGCGCGAGTTGTGAGTCGACGTGCTGAAGCCCGTCAGGGCCATATGCGCGACCCGGCTGCATCGGCAGACCAGCACCCGGGCCCGTGGGTTAGCTTGGTCCATACTTGACGGCTGGGGGCCGTTAGACTCCGGTTCAAATCCGGACGGGCCCATCTCGTATCGTCAATAGACGATGGAGGCCTCGATGCACATCCCGGCTCTGGCAGCGATTCTCTTCCCCGGGATGCGCAGTCGATACCGATTTTTTAATCCTAGGAGACCCCTGTCTTGGGGGACGGAGACCCCGTCCAGTTTCAACTCTTATTGCTCGAACGAGGGACACCGGGACATGTGTTTCTCACCCGGGCGCGGCGGGCGGAGGCGAGTGGAGAGTACGAGAGGGGTTGTTGGTTGACGGAGCTGGTCGAGGGATCTGGTGTCCGGGGTGTCGTTCAGTCAGAACGCACCTTTGACTGAGGGGGCTGCGAGGGACCGGTCATCGGAGTCAATAAGAGGGGGAGCAGAGGGTCCAGCGCTAATGCAGCGCCACGACGGCTTGACCGCACTCTGTCTTGGAATACTCTTGACCGCGAGTCTGCTGGCCTGGGCGCCCACCGCCAAAGCGGCGTCCGGCACCGTCATCACCGACCAGACGACGTGGGCCGGTTACAACGCGGTGGCAGGTGACATCACCATCATGAGCGGTGCCAAACTCGTATTGGAGCCTGGCACGATTCTCAATCTGACCGAGGATTCGATCCTCATCGTCGAGGGAACTCTGGAGGTTCGAGGCACGGCGGAGAATCCGACCACCATCTACGGCAGCCATATCGCGCCGACCTCGAACTCGGCCCGCTGGGAGGGCATCCAAGTGACCCAGATGGGCAGCATGTCGACGAAGAACCTGATCCTGTCCGACGCTCGTGGCGGCATCCATGTGCTCGGCTCGCTGGATGTGCAGGGTGCTACACTGGTCCGCAACACGACGGTCGGATTCTACATCGAGGGGAGCATGACGGTGACCGGTGGTGCGCCCGCATGCGATCTTATCGGCAACGCCTGCCTGCTGGTCGAAGGGACGATGTCCTCGGCTACTCTGGATGTGACGAACAGCAGCCGAGCATTGGTTTCTCGGAACGGTGGCAGCGCCACCGTCGCCACACTGAGCGCTACCGCGGTCGGTATCGCCATCGAGGTGACGGACGGCTCTACAGTCGATGTCGGGACGATGAAACTCGATGATGTGATGGCCGGCGTGCTGGCATCCGGCGCGGTCGCGGCCGACATCGACACCATCATCGCAGAAGGTGCGGTCGGAACCGGTCTCGATGTGACCGACGTGTCCGGTATCGATGTCGAAGAGATGCGATCCGATGGTGGCGTCTGGACGCGCCTGCTGCGCGGTTCCAGCATCCACGGTCTGAGCGTCGGCGATATCGACGCGACGGGTGCCTCGGATGGTGCATGGGGTATCGAAGTGGATGTCGCTGGCAATGCGTCGATAGGCGGTGGCAATCTGACGGGCTACACCAATGGCGTGCTGGTCCGCGGCTCTGGTTCGACCGATCTCGGTGAGTTGAACATCTCAGCCGTCGAGGTGGCTCTCAGCGCCTCCGGGGGCGGTGATCTGACCGCTGATTCAGGCAACTGGTCCGACGCCGTCACCATCGCCTCGATCACCTGCTCTTCCTCGGTTCTGACCACGATGACGCTGTACGGATCCTCAACGACCGAGACCGGAATCGAATACATCACCGGCTCGCATAGTCTGCCCGCCGTCTCCATTCAGCGCCCATACCACAGTCAGGACAGGATCTCGGTCGGCATACGGGCGCTGTGGAGCGATCTGGATGTCGATGCAGCCACTCTGGTCGGCTGGCATCGCGGCGTTGTCGTCGAACAGGATGCGGCGCTGTCATCGACTTCGCTGTCGGTCACCGACGGCGGCCGTGATGAAGGTGCGAGCCTTCAGGTGTACGGCGGTGACGCGGCCATCGACTCGCTCGACACATCGTCGGCCGAGCACGGCATCGATCTGCTCGCCGGCAGCGCCCACATCGGTGCTTGGACTGCGGCGAACCACCGCGACCACACGCTCGCCATGGCCGACGGCACCACGGCCGTCATCCGATCGCTGCCGGCCTTCGCGACGAATGGGCCGTACGACGCGTTCGGCGACGGCAGCCTGCTGTGGGGCGGTAGCACCAGCGCCCGGGTGCAGGTGACCAGCGCCGACCATTTGACCGAATCCACCGTAACGGTGACCGATCTGAGCGCAGTCGTCGTTCCAGACGTCACGGTGACCGCGCACGGCTTCACCGCGACCACCGATGCATCCGGTCAGGTGACACTGCCGCTGCTCGCCAATGGCAGCGACGTCAGCGCCGTCGCGACCGATGGTACGGGCACCTCCGTCAGCCTCTCTTCACCATCAGGCACGGTGCAACTGCCGCTGCTGCCGGAGGTCGGTGAATGGGTGATAACCAGCGGCGTCGATGCGGAACTGCACGGCGGCACGTTCGCCCTGCCCGGCAATCTCACCATCGAATCCTCGGCCAGTCTGAAACTGGTCGATGCGACGTTGACCCTACCGGCCAATGGCACCTTCACCGCCACCGGCTCCGGCGAGTTGTTCGGCGTGGGCGGCACCATCTCGGGCGGCGCCGGCAGCCATTCGACGGCCGGCCACCCGTACGCTGGCGAGGCAGCCGGGCTAACCATCGCGCATCCGGTCTCCCTCGCCTGTTCATCCCAGATCAGCATGACCGGCGTCGCATTCACGGACCAATTGAGCCTCGGCGACGGTTGCACAGTCCGAGTCTTCGGCAGCATCGAGGGTGATGTCACTCTCGGCACCGGGGCCGAGGCCGAGGTGATATCGGGACTGCAGTTGCGAGTGCTAGACAAGGGCGTGCCCGTGATGGGAGCTGCCGTGCACGTGCAGGGTCAGGACCTGACGACCGACTCGGCGGGAATCATCACGACATCCGCACAGGCGAGATTGATAGATTCCACCGGCATCAGCGAGACCGGCACACTGGCGGTCAACATCGTTCATTCCGGGGTGTCGGAGTGGAAGGCGTGGGACACGTCGGAGACGGTGTCGATGGACGTCATGGTATCGACACTCGAAGGAGGCATCATCGACGGTTGGACTAGAATCGACGCGACATTCTCACCTTACCATCTGGCGAACGACCTGACCGTTCCGACCGGCCGGACCCTGCAACTTCTGCAAGGCTCATCGATAGCCATCTCCAACACTTCCTCCATCCTCGTCGCTGGCAGTCTGGTGATGGATGATGCGACGCTGACCGGTTCCAACTGGCTGGCTCTGCGGGTGACCGGTCAGGCGAGCATCGATGGCGGTCAGATCAGCGGCGGCAGCATCGTGGTCGAATCGACCGGAACAGCAGACCTCGTCGATGTCATCGTCACCGGTAGCGAGGTCTCGGTTTCAGGCGGTGAAGCCGCATTGACTCTGACCGGCGGCATCGTCATGCAGGCCGAGCGCTGCCTCCGCGCGGATGGTGCGGGGACGCTTCTCAGCCTGCACGGTACGACGCTGCAGGCGTGCGACCAGCACGCCCTCTGGGCGACCGAATCGACGGTCGAGTTGACCGATGTCGTGCTGGCTGCCGGCAGTGGTACCGGCCTGTGGCTGCAGCGCGCCTCCGGCAACGTCACCGGACTGAACGCGACCGCTCACGACGGCGACGGTCCGGTGCTGCGACTCGATGCGATCGACTCGCTGAAGATATCCGGTGGTGCGATGCGCAGCGGTGGTACATCGCCGGCCATCACCATCGACCATTCAGATGCGATCGACTTGCGCCTGATGACCATCCTGGGCGCACCGGCCCTGCTGATCGAGGAATCAGCCGGTGATATCGCCGATCTAATACTCGATGGCGAGGGTTCGAACGGCAGCGGCATCGAGGTGTTCGGTTCGACCGCAGACCCGCTGGCTCTGCACGAGCTCGATGTAGCCGGTCACCAGACCGCGCTGAATCTGCGTGGCGGCGTCGACGATGCGGACAATCCACCCATCGAGACGACGGACTGCATCCTGAACGGCGCGACATCGATCGATGCGGACGGTCTACCGTTCCTGTCATCGGGCGACGACCTCAGTGGCGCCGTGCTGCTCGATGCGACCACGAAGCGATTCATCGGCACCATCATCGATTCCGAACCGGCTTCGTTCTCGGTCGCTGGCAACGCCGTTCTGAGGTTCGGTATGACTCACAGCCTGATCATCGTCGATGATCTCGCGGCTGCCATCCCGAACGCGACCGCCAACATCAGCGTGCCGTCGTTCTCGGCCGAATTGCCGACCCAGCAGATCGATGGCGTCGATGACGGCTCGACCTTCGTCGTCATCCATCGGATAGTCACGGAGACCGAGGACCGGACGACCAGCAGCGGTTACTACAGCGCGTCCGCCGATTCACATCTGCCCATCGAAGGCGCCTTCGCGATAGGCGCCAGCGCAGAGGCGACGGTCAGGGTGATGTTGCAGGCGAACGACCCACCGCAGGCGATGATCCTCGAACCAGACGGTGCGGTGAACCAGCCTGAGGGACAGAACATCATCCTGCGGGCGGCCGGCACCGACCCCGACACGGGTCATGCGGAAGCACTCACCTTCGCCTGGTATCTGACCGGCGTCGGCGACTCGTCGCTCGACACCCCGATGATGACGGGTTTCCAGGGATCGGTGTTCATCGAGCAGGGCGAATGGACACTCTGGCTGGTCGTCACCGACCCGGTCGGTGCGACCGCGACCGACAGCATCGCCGTCACGATAACGCCGCCTGACAACGACCTCGATTTCATCAGCACCTGTCCGGTCGATGGCGCGAGCCCGTGGTACGACCTGACCGAACTGCGACATTGTGGACCGGACCTGTGGGACCTCGACGACGACAACGACGGCTGGAAGGACGATCAGGACGCCTTCCCGAAGGACGCCTGTGCGGCCAAGGACACTGATGACGATGGTCTGCCCGACAGTATCGAGGAGGGTTGCACGACCACCCTCACGGCTGACGACGACGATGACAACGACGGCATCCCGGACACCCACGACCCCGCGCCGACGAAGCCGGGCACCGGTAGCGAAGAGGTCGAATCGTCGAATCTCGTGAAGTTGTTCTCGCCCGGCGTCATCCTGCCGGTGCTAGCCGCCTTCGCGGTCATCGGCTTCCTGATGCGGCAGCGGATAGGTGGCAGCGGCTCGGCTGACAGCGATTCGACCGGCAGCAGCGGTGAGAAGCAGCGGTGAGTCGGTGGCAGTCATCGACTGGTTCGGCGATTCGACCACCGATGCGAGCACCGTGACGGGTTGGTTCACCATCCTGTTGGTCGGTGGCATAGTCCTGTTCGACTCGATCAGGTCGTTCTCGATGCAGCGTCAGGTGCCGCGGCTGGGCGAGTTGGCGAACGGCGGCTGGGCGTGGTCGACCGACATCGAGTCGGAATTGAATCGAAACTGGGCCCACCTGCTGGCGCTCGGCGTCATTTTCGCACTGCCCTGGACGGTGCAGGACCTGTTCGTCATCCCGACCATCCAGATAGTACTGCTCGACCTGCTGCTGCTGGGCATGGTGGTCCTGCAGGTTCTGCCGAAGCGCTATGCTGTGACCCGCCAGCACCTGTACGTCGATGGATTCCGACACGACTGGCATCGCCTCCGTTATCGCGGCTGGCGCGGCCGTCATCGAATAGTCCTGCAGCGGCGAGGCTGGGGCCCCTACGCGCCGCTGCCGCTCGGCGGTTCGCACGCCGACCTCGAACAGGCGGCGTTGCGCATCGACGCGGCATCGAGCGGTCGCTGGGCCGAGTTACTCGATGCCATCGCTGCGGAAGAGTGAGCGGAGGGGGCACCTTTTCGACCCCCTACGCCGGTTGCGGCGCATGGCCAGAGAGGCTGCGCCAGATGCCGCTGCCGCGGCCCGCATCGATGTGCTCGCGGAGGAGGTCGCACGCCACTCCGACCTTTACTACAATCGGGCCGAACCCGAGATCAGCGATGCCCGGTTCGATGAACTCTGGGACGAACTGAAGCGACTCGCTCCCGGGCATCCGCAACTCGAACGAGTCGGTGCTGAGGTTCCGGCCGGCTCGGTCAAGGTGACACATCGATTCCCGATGCGCAGCCTCGCCAAGGCGACAGTCGAGGAGGAGATCATGCATTTCGTCGCCGAGACGACGGCGCAGGGCCGTCGCTTCCTGGCGCAACCGAAACTGGACGGCTCGGCCCTGAGCATTGAATACCGGTGCGGCCGGCTGGTCCACGCCGCCACCAGGGGCAATGGCGAGCGCGGCGAGGACGTGACCGAGAACGCGCTGCGCATTCCCAACCTGCCGAACCGCCTCGGCTGGGTCGGCGACTGCCATGTCCGCGGCGAAGTCATAATGCACATCGCGATGTTCGAGGAGAAGTATGCCGCCATCGCTCCGAACCCGCGCAATCTGGCGGCCGGCGCGTTGCGTCAGAAGAACATCGAATCGGGCAAGGCGGACGCGGCCGACCTCGCCTTCCTCGCCTACGATGTGCGATTCGTCCCGGCCGCAGAGGCGCATCCAGACAGCCAGCCCTCGCCACGGTTCGAACACGACAGTGAAGCGGTCAGGTGGTTGGCCGAAGTAGGCATCGAGGTGACCGGCGATGAGGTGCTGTCCGGCGACGATGACGAATCGACCGCGGCAGCGCTGCTGGCTGGGACCAGACGCTGGTCAGAGCAGCGCGCCTCGCTGCCGTGGCAGATCGACGGCATCGTCCTGAAACTGGATTCACTGGCCAAGCGCGACCTGCTCGGCACGACCGCGCACCATCCTCGATGGGCTCTGGCGTGGAAGTTCCCGCCGGAAGAGGCGACGACCGTCCTGATGGGCATCGACTGGCAGACCGGCAGGACCGGAGCGGTGACCCCGGTCGCTCGGGTCGCACCGGTGGTCGTCTCCGGTGTCACGGTGGAGAACACCACCCTGCACAACCTCGGCGAGGTCGAGCGGCTCGGCATCAAGGTCGGCGACAAGGTGCGGATAGTCAGGCGTGGCGATGTCATCCCGAAGATAGTCGAGGTGCTCGGCCGAGCGACC
>CAUZSY010000041.1:0-10252 GCA_963582725.1 Candidatus Thalassarchaeaceae archaeon | reverse complement strand
CATGGCCGGTGACGAACAGGTCCGGCACATCTCGAATGACCAACCCGTCCTCCGGTTCAGGGCTCAACGGCGTCTTGCCGCCCCATGTCGGCGCCAGATGTCGCCTCTCGAGCATCGCCCGCATCGCCACCTCGGGCTCGGCGTAGGTGACCGACCGCATCTGGGCGACGAAGTCGTCGATGCTCTTGCCGTGGTAGGAGAGGATGCGGACGCCGTGCAGACTGAAGTCGCAGGGATTGCCGACGAAGGTCGCGTTGTTGTAGTCCGCCTGAACCTCAGGGTCGAGCGCCGGCTGCGGTTCAGCCGGCCGCACGGCATCGTGGTTACCGGGCAGAACGAGCACATCGAGGTGGTCTGGCAGCATCTCCAGCAGTCGGGCCAGCTCCGAGTACTGCTCGAACAGGTCGACGATCACCAATTCCTTCTCCTGACCGGGATAGATGCCGACGCCGTCGACCCCGTCGCCGCTCAGAACGAAGTAGCGGATGGTCTCGGCCAACGGGTCGTTGTGGAACCATTCGATCAGTTTGTGCCACTGAGGTCGCAGGAAGGTCCTGCTGCCGAGGTGGAGGTCGGACAGGAAGGCGACCGAGACGGCCGCATCAGGTCCAGCCCGACTCTTCTCGTGCCGACCCATCGGGGGGAAGTGGATGTCGTCGACGATCAGCAGATCGCCGTCCCTGGCGAACCTGCCGGTGACCCCGATCACGTCATCCGGCATCAGACCGGCGTTGACCGGGTGATTGGCTCCAGCCTCGCCGGTCTGCCGGCAGAGGCAGCGGACGCTGGCCGTCTCATCCTCCAGCGAGAACAGCAGGTGGCCGTTCTTGGTGTGTTTCGGGTCGTCGACCAGACCGACCATGGTGGCGGAGTCATCACGGCGGCGGGCCGGCCCGGAGACCAGTTCGGCCACGGATATAGGTCGAGAGGGCAGGACTCGTCCTCGCATCAGCATCCGTCTGATGGTCCGGAGCCGGTCGCCGAAACACGATACCATGTCCTCCATCCTGCCTTCGGTGGTGCTCCTGCCGGTGATGTCGAAGTGGACCTTCATCTCCATGTCGACATCCTTGGCCAGCATCGGGAAGTCCTGCAGGCGATAGTGCGGCAGGCCGTGTGGCCGGGCTGCCGCCTTCGGCTCCGCATCCTCCAACGGCGCGATGGTCCGACCGTTCGGCGCCGCATCGGACCCTCGCCTGACCGGCTCGGCCAGCCCCCCTCCGGCTGAACCGCTCTGGGTCGTCGAGCCGATGTCGGCTGGCTGACCATCCACATACAGATCCAGCCCGTGCGGTGGTTCGTCAGTCACCGGGCTGGCTTCCGACATCTGCTCGCCAGTCAGTTCGACCAATCGTTCCAGCATCTTCGCATCGAGCAGACCGCGGAGCCCGGCCGCCTTGGCAGCGGCGATGAGAGGCTCGACCGACGGCATCGATTCCAGCCTCGCACGAGCGCTGCTCTGGGGCAGCAGCCCCGCTTTGGCGAGGGCCGAATGCTTGGCTCGCCAGCCGGTGCCGCCGCTCATCCCATGACAGCGAACATCGACCGTTCAAAGCGGTTGTGTGAGGTCGTCTCACTCGGCCGACCACTCTGTCTCTTCGCTGAAATCGACCCGTCGCTTGATCTCGTCGACCACCGTGCCGTCGCTGGTCCAGACGAATTGTCCGCGCCACTCCTCGTCAGATTCGGACAGTTGATCGATCGATAGGTCCGCATCGACGTCCTCGTCACCCTCCTGCTCATCCGAAACCTCCGCCTCATCGTCCGATTCCGACCGCTGTCGGCGTAGTTCCTCGGCCATGTCGTGCTCATCGATGGCCTCCAGAGCGGTGCGCAGCGCGAACTGGACGAAGGCCGACTTGTTCTGGACTCGGTCGTCGCCCCCCATCTCGGCTCGACGAACACGGAAGAACTCGCCTATGCATACGCAGACATGCACCCGGCCGACCTCCTTGTCGGCCGTGCCGCCGCCGGGACCAGCGATACCGGTGATGCCTATCGAGACGTCAGAAGATGCCAACCTGATGGCTCCTTGAGCCATCCTGAGGGCCACCCGCTGCGAGACGGCACCGACCATCGTGTCGCCCTCGAAACAGCTCCGCCTGATGCCGAGTTGCTGCATCTTCGCCCGGTTCGAATAGGTCACGAGGCCGAGACTGAACCACTCGCTGGCGCCTGACAGGTCGGTCAGCGTCGAGGCGAGCAGCCCACCTGTGCACGACTCGGCGGTCGCGACGGTCCATCGGCGCTGCTTCAGCCGTCGGGCAAGCCTCGAAGCGAGCGCTGACGCCTCCTCAGCCATCGGTACGCTGCTCGGAGGGACGCACTTGAACCCTTCAGGTCCGTCAGGGCACCAGATCGCCGTGCGAGCCGAAGCCGCCTTCGTCGAATCGGGCCGTCGGCTGCTCCGGATCGCCGGGATGCTGCAGCCGCAGGTCGAGCAGTGATTCGAGGACCGCGATTATCGGGCCGAGCCAGTGCATCTCAGCCCACAGCAGGTCGAGCAGCGGGTGATCGGCGTTCTCCATCAGGTCATCTCCGGCCACGGCGCTGAATGCCATCTCGATGATGTACGAATCCTCCTCGCCTGCCTCTCCGCCCTCCTCCGCCTGCTCGGGTTCGCCCTCGTCCGCCTCTTCGTCGACCCGTTCGTGATCCTTCGCAGCCGGACGCAGCGGCGGCAGGTCGTCCGGCAGGTCGCGAATTGCGTTCGCCAGTCGACGGAGTCGCATCCTGTCCTCGACCTCCAGAGCACCGATCTCCTCGGCGATCGCAGCGCCCTCGTCGAACATGTCGGCCAGTGCGTCGATGTTCGAGCCCATCGATTCGGTCTCCGCGATGTCGACCGGCCCGAAGATGACGCCGCCGAGGTCGGTGTCCAGCCGCTGCTCGCCCTGGCGCTCGCGCTTGACCAAGCGCTGTCCGTTCCGGTTGCCGAGCGGTGCGATGGCGAAGCCGCCGTCATCGAGGCGCGAATCGATCCATTCCGGCAGTTCTCTCAGAGAACCGGTGACCAGCACCCGTTGCAGCGGCAGCGGCAGATGTGGTGGGGCGCTCTCCAATCGGATCAGTTTTCGGACCTTGATCGGTCCGCCGCCGCCGTTCCGAGCCAGCCTCGTGCGAACATGGTCGACCACCTGTCGACTCGGGTCGACCACGGTGACCGAGCCAGAATCGCCGACGATGTGAGCGATCAGGGCCGCCATGTAGCCGCCCTTGGCGCCGAGCACGAGGACATCGTGACCGGCATGCAGTTCGAGGTGACCGAGCATCGTCACCACCATGTGCGGCGCCGAGATCGTCTTGACGCCGCCGGCCTCGGTGCGCAGGAACACCAGCGGATGGTCGTGCCAGAAGGTGCGTGGATCGGCATTCGAGAAGTCCTGGATGTCGACGCTCAGCATCGCTTGCCGTATCTCGTCGGTAAGTGGCAGACCGGCTCGCGAGAGCCGCTCCAGCAACGCGGTCATCTCGGTCATCGAGTCCACCTGCGCGCGACGGATGAAAAGGATGCGCATTCGCGGTTCGGTCAGCCGACGAATCAATGAACGATGTAGTGGCAGGACGGGGCGGGCTCGTGGTCTAGGGGTGATGACGTCGCCTTTACAAGGCGCAGATCGCTGGTTCGAATCCGGCCGGGCCCATCTTTCAATCGATACGAGACGATGGAGGTCTCGAAGCACATCCCGGCTCTGGTAGCGCTTCTCTCCCTCGGTATGTGCAGTCGATACCGGTTCATATCGTCGGGAGACCTCCATCTCTGGGATCGGTGGGCCCGGCCAGACTCCACCAATAGAAATCTTGGACCAGGGACACCGGGACATGGTGTTTGATCCGGGCGCGGAGGACGGACGGGGCCAGAGGAGTGAGAGAGAGGTTGTGCGTTGACAGGGTGGGTCAAAGGAACGGCGAGCCGTTCGCTGGAGACTGTGGAGGCTGATGTTCACTCTGCAGGTGGAATCAGGGGGTGATGCGATGGCGGTCGCGGGGGAACATGACGACCTCGCGGACGTTGTTAGAGGCGGTCAGCACCATCAGCAGACGGGCCACTCCGAGCCCCCAGCCGGCGTGCGGCGGCGCGCCGTAGCGGAAGCCGTCGGTGTAGAAGGCGAAGTCGTCGGGCTCGAGGCCCATGTGCCGCAGATTCTGTTCCAGCACTTCGACCCTGTGCTCTCGCTGGCCGCCGCTGGTCATCTCGTCGCGACCGAAGTTCAGATCGAATCCTCTCGACAACTGACCGCCGCCGGCCGCCTTCTCTGACTCGTCGTGATGGATGTAGAACGGCTTCATGCTCATCGGCCAACGCGGCAGGAAGTGGAATCCAGGGTGCTTCACCGCGATGATGTCGCAGTGATGCGGCTCGATGTCGCCGCCCCACTCGATATCGCCGCCGCCGGCCTTGACGATGTCGATCGCCTGGCAGTACGGGATGCGCGGGAAGGGCAGTTCAGGAACCTCCACCGTGACGGTCGGCTCGCCGACGCTCGTCTTCCATTCATTGATCATGTCGATGAGATGCTGGTCCCTCTTCGCCACGCTGCTCCAGACGTGATGTATCATCCTCTCCAGCACCCCCATCACATCCTCGTCGTCCATCCAAGCGCCTTCGATGTCGAACGAGATGAATTCGTTCAGATGCCGATACGTGTCGTGCTTCTCGGCCCGGAAGGCCGGGCCGACCTCGAACACTCGTTCGAGGCCACCGAGGATGGCCAGCTGCTTGTACAACTGCGGACTCTGCGACAGGTAGGCCGGGGTATCGAAGTAGGTGAGTGGAAAGAGGTTGGTGCCGCCTTCCGATGCTGAAGCGATTATCTTCGGGCTGTTCATCTCCATGAAGCCCTCGTCTATCAGGTGCTCGCGGCCGTACTGCAGCACCTTCGAGCGGAGTTGGAAGATCGCGTTGACATGCAGTCGTCTGAGGTCGAGATGTCGATTGTCGAGACGCGTGTCGAGTCCGATGTGGACGTCGTCGGTGACGCCGACCGGCAGCGGCGTCGCCGCCGCTGCGAGGATGGTCGCCGCGCTGGCGGAGACCTCGTACTCGGGCGGTGGCACCGGCTCGCCCTCGGCGACCTTCGGAGGTCGCTTCTGAGCGACCGTGCCGACGACCTGAATAGTCGCCTCTCTGCTGGCCGACTGGATGGCTCGGAAGGACTCCTCGTCCATGTCGTCGCGCCTCAGGAAGGCCTGCAGGTGACCGGTGCCGTCGCGGAGCATCAGGAAGCAGATGGCGCCGCGTCCACGGACCGATTCGGCATAGCCGCAGACGGTGACCTGCTGACCGAGCATATCGGCGCCGCCGTCGCGGATCGATCCCAGCGTGTGGGTGCGGAACCGGGTGGCTGGCCAATCGCTGCCGTCCCGGCCTGGCATGATGCGCTCGGTGCGAGTCGAGTCCTTCAACCGCTCGCATACAGCATCGCCGGTTTCTTGGTATCGCTGACGCTGTAGTGGTATCGCTCCACCCCGCCGCTTTATATGGCGGCAAACACCGACCGGCCGATGCGAACCACTGTGGAATCGAGAAAGATGAAGATGAACAGCCGAACGACGGCCCTCGCCGTGCTGCTGATGCTGCTGCTGACGCCGCTGGTGGCGGCCCGGGACGCTGCTGGCGGCGCTGAGGGAGCGGCTGACGACGCGGACGGACAGGTGCTCTCGGTGGCGCTGGACGACATCGGTATCGAGCGCGATGATGCGAACGGCGCCATCGCGCTCAGGATCGGTGCTTCGACGGTGAGAATAGATTACGGCGACGGCGAGATAGGGCTGCTGTCGACGCAGACACGTCATCTGGGTGTTGCTGACGTCTATCAGAGGAGTGGCTTCCACAGCCGGGTAGGCATCCCGGTCGATGTCATCGTATGGCAGAGACTGACTCACATCGGCGAATACGTCGATTCGAACGAGAACGGACTGTTCGATGTCAACGGCCCCCGCATCGGCGGCACCTTCGACGAGGTCGATGCGATGGTCGAAAGTCATGAGCCGATCGTCAAGTGGATCGAGTTCGACGACATCGAGTGGACCCTGACCGACTGGCAGGAGCAGCGTGTGGAGGATGAGTTCCTGTTGCGCTTCACGCTGGAATCGAACGACCTGCCATATCAGAGAGCCGATGGAGTGATCGCCAATGCGACTCTGGAACGCATCGCCTACGAGTTCCGCGTCACGGCGATCCGTGAGACCGTCTCGATCCAATCGGTGCCGCACTACCGGGTGCTGGTCGACGGCATCGACAGCGATTCGGTGCGGGTCAGCGACAGTCAGGAGGATGAGGCGTTAGACATCAACGCGACCGTGATCAACGCGACCTGGAAGTACGACCAGGTCGTCGAGGGCTGGGATGTCGCGACCGATTCGAACGGCAGCGAGCGCAACGACACCAGACTTACCGTGATCTCGGAGTTCGCGTTCGGTGTCCACATGCAGCGGCAGGTAGGACAATGGATGCACGCTCAGTTCGGCGGCCTGCCGGCGCCACGCGCCATCGCAGGCGACGCACCGCCGGTCGAGAACATGGTCAGGGATTCGCTGCCCGACGCTCATCACGACGCGCATGGCCGGCCGCTGCATTGCGGGCTAGCCTATGTCTCGGGTGGAGACGCGCCCGGCTCGCCACCCGGCACGCAGGCGCGTCAGTCCGACCAGCAGGATTCGGACCATCCGGATTCGCGGAGTCGGGCCGAGAGGGTGCACGACCGGATTCGTGAGTACCGTGACACCGCCTGCATCCAGCGCGGCGATGACATCGCCTCGGATCGTGTGCAGGCGCCGCAGGCGATTCGCAGCGGCGGGCTGCACTTCGAGGACAACGGCCTGCGAATCGGTCAGATTCGCTGGGTGTCGAACGCGACGGTGGACGGCGTCGAGACCGAGGTGCTCTTCCAGCTGCATGATGCCAGACCCGTTCTGCCATCCGATGTCGACGGCTCCGATGACAGCCTCTGGGCCGGCATGCGGATGGTCGGTGCTTACAACTACGTCATCGGCGAGAACCAGACCCACGATCCCGACTTCACCACCGATGTGGTGGTCTTCGAATCACAGTCGTACGGCGAGCCGATCGAATGGCAGGGCGCAGGTGGAATCGTCAGTCGACTGTTCATGATCGGTCTCGTCAGGATCGCTCTGCTCAGTCTGCTGGTCTGCGCGGTCGTCGTCGGTGTCGTGACGGTCGGCCGTGCCGGCCGGGCCAGCGCTCCGATGCCACCGGTCGCAGGCTTCCCCCTGCCAGGCCCCTCAGGCTCCCTCTCCGAGCCCGAGGTCGTCAGCGAGTGGGAGCGCTATCGCGGTTGACCGGGGTCGGTGCGAGGCGCCGGTCTGCCCGGGATGCAACGCGCCCGGTCGGCTGATTGATACGCCACGGTGACTGGATGAGAAGCGGATTGCAATGGCACGGCCGCCTCGCATAACGAATCGCGAGCGCATCCTGCTCGCTCTGGATGGTGCGCACGAGTACGCCACCCGATACGAGATGCCGCGCCGATTCAGTCAGCGCGGACTGGCGCACCGGCTCGGAATGGCGCAGTCGCACGTGTCGCGAGCGATGAACGGCTTGCTGGAGCAGTCGCTGGTGACCGCGAGCCGGCGCCGGGTGGCCGGTGAGAAGCGGCGGGTCAACGCCTACGCGCTGAGCCAGCGCGGTCAGGACCAGGTCGTCGACCTGAACGCTGCGATTGCAGCGACGACGGTGCTGACCATAGGTCCGGATGGCACGCTCGAACAACACGCCCTCGATGGGCTGGTGGCCGGCTGGAATAAAACCGGTCAGAACACCGAACCACTCCTGCTCGCCGACCTCATTCGAGGTGCCGAGACGCATGACGGGATGCCGGTCGTGGAGCCGCCGGGCGCCGCCGACGAATCGGCTGGCGAAGAGGACATCTCGGCCGAAGCGGTCGGGCTGCATCTAGAACTGGCGGAGATGCACGCGTCGAGCGGCCGAGCCGAAGCCGCCATCGAGCACCTGCTGCGCGCCGCCACCCTGCACCGGCTGCGCGGCTCGGCCGAGGGCGATGCGAGATGTCGGCTCGCCGCGGCAGTGCTCGGCAGCCCCCTGGCGGAGCCAAGGCACCTCAGGATCGGCATCGAGATGGTCAGGGACCAGGGAGACCGGATCCGCCTTACGCTGGACCTGCACGAACTATGGGCTCGAATGGACAGGGCCGCCGCCGACGCGTGGCTGCTCGACCACCTGAGGCCGGCGTGGGACGGTGGTCGTTGTCGCCATCCCCTGCCGCTGCTCGGCCATATCGGCTTCCGTATCGCCGCCATCGCGGAGCCGGATGAGGCACAAGCGGTCCTGACCTCCCTGCTGGCCCGTTTCGAGCAGGCGGGCGATGGACCGGGCATCGCCGTCTGTCGGTCACGGCTGGCGGCTCTGTGAAGGGTCAGCGGAACGCGCGGACACCAGCGCAGCCGCGAACGCCTCCAACCGCTGAGCCTCTCCGCGGGAGACTCGGGAGGATCAGACGAGAGGCGGCGAGTAGTGGAGAGTGGTGGAGAGTGGTGGTGGGGGTTGTAAGGGTCGGTCGGCAGATGCGAATATGTGTGGACAGGTTCATGAATCGGATAGTATCGCCTCAACCGCATGGTCGGCCACCGGACTCTCTTCACCTCCGAATCAGTCACCGGAGGACACCCCGACAAGTTGTGCGATCTCATCTCCGACGCCATCCTGGATGCCTGTCTCGAACGGGACGCCGACGCACGCGTGGCGGTCGAGACGCTGGTCAAAGGGGCGGATGACCGCAGCATCATCGTCATCGCCGGCGAGGTGACTCTCACTGGAGAAATGCCAGACTTCGAAGCGATCGCCAGAGCCGCGGCGACCGGCGCCGGTTACAACGATCACGGCATCGGCATGGATGCGGCCGACCCGGACAGATGCGAGGTCATCCCGCTGATCACCGCCCAGTCGGTCGACATCTCTCGCGGCGTCAGTCAGGGCGACGAGACACAGGGGGCCGGCGATCAGGGGCTGATGTTCGGCTTCGCATGTGACGAGACCGAGCCGCACGCGACGCTGCAGAATCGGTACATGCCGCTGCCAGCGGCCCTGTCACAGGCGATCTGTCGACGACTGACCGCGATTCGAGAATCGGGCGAAGCGACATGGGCTCGCCCGGACGGCAAGAGCATGGTGACCGTTCAGTACGACGGTGATGGTCGGCCCGCCCGCATCCACACAGTGGTGGTTGCTATACAGCACGAGGATCTGACCGGCACGAAGGGTTCGGTTCAAGCGGAGCATGAGTTCATCTCGTCTGAGATAGCCAAGTTGGTGATAGACCGTGAGATTCCCACCGAACTCATCGATTCCGACACTCGCGTGATAGTGAACGGCACCGGCCGCTTCTGCGCCGGCGGACCGAGAGCCGACGCGGGTCTGACCGGTCGGAAGATCATCGTCGACACCTACGGTGGCAGGGGCAGGCACGGTGGCGGCGCGTTCAGCGGCAAGGACCCGTCCAAGGTCGACCGGTCGGCCGCTTACGCGGCGCGGTGGGCGGCCAAGCATGTCGTGGCAGCGGGTCTGGCGAGAGAGTGCGAGATTCAACTCGCCTATGCGATAGGTGGCGCGGAACCTCTCAGCGTCAGGGTCGACACCTCGGGGTCCGGGGTGCTGCCCGACGACGAGGTATCGGCTCGGGTCAGCCACTCGTTCGACTTCCGACCGCACTCGATAATCCGCGATCTCGGTCTGCGCCGACCGATCTACTCGGTCACCTCGTCCGGCGGCCACTTCGGCCGGACACCGAAGGGCGATTCGTTCCCATGGGAGCGGCTGGACCCGGCCATGGTACAGCGGCTCCGAGTCTGAGCGAGCTGCCTAGGGCTGGCTCTTCACGCCGGTTGTCTTTCAAGGAATGCGCCACCGTCGCGTGCCGAGCGGCCATGCGACAGCGCCTGACGAGCATCTTCGTTCTGCTGCTGATGTTCGCGTCGCCGATCTCCGATGGTCTGCTCGGCGCAGCCTCGGCCGATTCTGCCGTGACGCTCGACCTGTCCAGCAACCTGCTCGTGCTGGTGCCCGGAGGTTCGGCCAACACCACCTTGGAGATCACCAACAATGACACTTCGATCGACGACTTCAACGTCTCACTCGACGATTCCGGCCTGTGCGCCTGCTGGAACATCACGCTGACCGAAGCGAACATCTCGCAACTGTATCCCTATGCCAGCGACACCGTCGAGGTGGTGGTCCGCCTGGATGAGCCGGCGACGATGAACGACAGCGGTGAGG
>CAUZSY010000040.1:0-10588 GCA_963582725.1 Candidatus Thalassarchaeaceae archaeon | reverse complement strand
CCTCATCTGCCGCGCCCGCCGCCGCTTCGGCACTCTCGGCCTCGGCGCCCTCTGTGACAGAGGTCGCTCCACCACCGTCCTCGACCCCTTCGACCGGCGCCTCAGCAGCCACCGGCTTCGTTTCCTCGACCGCCACCACCGCCCCCGCCTTCTCGAAGGGCTCCGGCTCGAAGTCGAAATCGTCGTCGTCCCACTCGGCCGGCGGCTCGCCTGGAGCGGCGGCATCGGCCGGCATCGTCGAGTGGATGGTGACCGATGGGTCGGTGTCGGCCGGCCGGCCCACCTCCGGTGTCGCGGTCGGCGGGCTCGATGTGGCGCCGCTGTCGGCGAATCGGTCGAGCGGCGCGAAGCCTGCCGGTGGCAGCGGCTGGGACGCTTGCGATGCGACCAGTCCGGACTGCAGCAGCCGCCAGTCGATGTCAGACTTGTAGCGGTCGACCAGCCGCACCACACCGTCGTGGAACACCCGCTCGGCCGGCGTGTGCCGCGTCCAGTCGATGCTGGCAGCGGCAGAGGACGCCTCGTCACTGCCGAGCAGTCGGGTCGTCGTCGCGTGCCGGACGAACGCGTTCAGCCGGTTCCTCGTCAACTCGGCGATGGTGCGCCGGACGTTGCCCTGTCGGCGCTGCAGCATCTGCGTCTTGCCGCCCCATCCGTCGCGTCTCATGGCCTCCTCCAGTTCGACCTCGATGTGCTGCACGAGTTGCGTCAACTGGTCCCAGAACAGGGGTGAGGGAAGGTCGGCGGGGGTCTGCCGTCTGGATTGGGTGCGGGCCAATGAGAACAGCAGGTTCTCGAGGTCCTTCAGGCGGTTCGCCGACAGCCGATTCACCTCCACCGTCGTCGTCATCACCTTACCCCTTCCGGCTGCGGGACGGGCGCCTTATCAACCATTCAGACGACACCCCGGCCAATCGATGCAAAGGCCGATCCGGTGCACGGGACTGACACGATGAACGTGACCAACGGGACGGACTGAGCACGCAGTCCGGTCCACCACCACCAGCTGCTAACTCACCCAGGCTCCCTCTCCACACCCGCTCACTCACGATGATTCATGCACTGTCCACTGCTCTCTGGAGGATGTGCAGTCAAACAGACCCGACAGGGTTCTGGTGGATGTGGGGTCGATTGGACCAGGCGGGTCCGGCTCGCCGGACGGTTCAAACCGGCCCCGCAGACTGAACTGGCGATGGGCGTCGGCCTGAGGATGCGAGGTCCGCTGGCGCTGGCGGCGCTGATGCTCTGCCTCAGCGCATCGCCGCTGGTCATCGCCGCCGACGTCGCTTGGACCGGCCCGGACTCCCTCCAGTCTGTTGGCGGGGCGGCGCCGGGGCCGGTCACCATGACCGGCTTCGACATCGAGCGGAACGGCACGGTGCTCGACGCGTGGCTGCAGGTGTCGGCCGACGGTCGACCTAATTCGACCGCGGCGACCGGCTGGGCGGCAGACGACCCGGCAGGCAACTTCAGCCACGGCACGCACGATGACACCTCCGACTCGCTGTTCGATGGCGAGTTGAGTCTCGACACCGCGGCGAGCGTCGGTCGGGTGCACGACCTGGAGGTCTTGTCACACCGGTTCACGGACTGGACGCCGGGCGGCGCCATCGGTGTCTGGTCGGTGATCGACCCGACGACGCTGAACGGCAGCGTGCAGACTATTCAGGTGCCCGGCTTCGGTGGCCCCCAGAACATCACGGCACGGACCAACGGCGGTGGCCATGCGCCTCGCTTCGCGGCTGATGGCGACCTGATCGCGATGACGACGCCGGACGCGGCGCTGCCGGGCGGCTCGTCGGCCTGGCTGACAAGTCCGGTCTGGCCGGTGCCAGCGGTCGTCGAAGCCCTCGAACTGGAGTTCGACCACTGGCTGCACGTCGACACCGATGCCGACCAGAACGGCAGCGGCGGCGGCTCTTGGGTCGAGGTGTCGCTGGATGGTGGCCAGACCTGGTCGTGGGTGCCGCCGCTCGGCGGCTATCCGAACACCATCTCGTCGGCCGCGCCGGCGCCGGTCGGCGTCCCGGCCGGCGGCGGCGGCTTCCCGGTCTGGGCGTCGGTGAACGCGAGCGGCTGGCAGCGCTCGCTGGTCCGGCTCGACGGCGTCGCCGGCATCTCCAACGCCACCTCGTTCGCCGTCCGCCTCGTGATATGGACACCGCAGCAGAGCGCCGACCGACCTGGCTGGTTCGTCGACGGTCTGTCGATCGTCAACCTCGGTGCGCCGGCCGGCACCTGGTTCCACGGCGATCTGACCGGCGAGTACGGCGCCAGCGCCAACGCTTCGCTGCTGCTGCCCGTCGACCTCGGCAACACCTCCGGGCCGCTGATCCTCGAATACGCGACCGACTTCGACATCGAGGGCGACATCTACGACAATCTGCACATCGAGGCGACGGTCGACGGCGTCAACTGGACGCGCGTGTCGCCGGCCGGCGGCATCCCGCACCACGGCATCTACGTCAACGGCACCACCTATGGTGACACCAGCGGCGGCTGGATATCGCTGCAGCACGTGCTGCCGGCGGCACTGATCGGCGCCGCCAACGCGTCGCTGCGCTTCCGCGTCGAGACCGACCCGACGCCCGGTACCGGCTACGGCGGCACCAGCATTGACCCGCCGGAGGGCATCTTCATCGACGATGTCCGGATCGTCGAGGGCGTCGGGACGGCCCGCTCGACGGTGCGCGAGTGGAACTTCACGAACGCCTCGCTGAACCACTCGGCGCACGGCGTCGCGCTCGACGAATGGCAGCACGTCACCGACATCGGCCACAACGGACCGTGGGGCACCTTCACATCGTTCGAGGACTCACCGCTGATGCCCGACGGCTGGGCCGTCGAGACGGTCGGTGGGATGGGCTGGCAGTTCGGAGGGCTGTCGGCGGGGGTTGGGCCGAGTGCATGGTCATCCGGTCAGAACGGGGCTGGGGTGGCGTTGGAAGGCAGGTACGCGCCGGACACCTGGACGCATCTGATATCGCCGAGCCTGCCGATTCCCGCCGGCAGCCGAGCGATCCTCTCGTTCGAGCACTGGATCTGTTCCGAAGCGGGCTGGGACGTCGGCGCTCTGTTCATCTCCAGCGACGGCGGTCACACCTGGTCGCACTTCGGCAGCAACATCCCCGGCTGGTACGACACGGTGCTGTGGAACAACTCCCAGTCGCCGCTCTTCGGGATGTTCGGCTGGGACGGCAGCCAGCGTAAGAACGGCTGTCATAACAACCGGACGATGATGCCGATGCGCGCCGATATGAGTCAATTGGCTGGTTCGAACGTCCAATTGAGATTCTCCTTCTTCAGCGACGAGTTGTTCGAGCACGATGGATGGTACATCGACGACGTCGGGATCCGCGTCGACGTGTTCGAGCCCCGGGGCAACTGGACATCCCCTGTGCTGCCCGACGACGACCCGATGGGATGGCAGACGATCGAGTTGGACGCAGCCATTCCGAACGGCACATGGGTCCGTGGCAGCGTCCTCGACTCGCTCGGCCGACCGCTCGCCGATTCCGGTCTCGCCTCCGCCGCCGCCTGGTCCGACCTCACCTTCCCGATCAGCCTCGCCGGCCTTGCCGAGGAGATGCGAGCCCGGGCGGCGCTCGGCGTCTCCGGCATGGATGGGGTGCGCATCGAACTGTCGATGGGCAGCGACGAGCCGCAGCGGACGCCGCGGATACGCGCTCTGATGATCGGCTCGACGCGGCTGTTCGATGCGCACGCGCCGTTCGGCACCGGCTGGACCCCTGCTGCATCGCCGAGCGACATCTCATTCGAGGTGGACGCCGGCAATCTGAGCAATCCGAGCATGCTGACGCACGGCATCGTCGGTCAGCCTCTCATCGTCGGTCGTCCCTTCTCCGCGCTGCGCATCGAGGTCGAGGGCGCCGGCGCCCTGATCGATTTTCGGGACGTCAACGGCACGTCGATGTATTCCGGCACGGCCATCTCCGGTCTCGTGTCGCTGCCTTGGTCGGCCCGCGGTCTGACGCCGCAGATCGACCTGCAGCCGGGCGGCTGGCTGCGCCGCCTGACCATCGAAGCGATCACCACCGAACCCGCCATCGATGCCCGCATCGACGCGCTGGCCGACGGCTCGGACGAATGGGTCTGGCCTGAACTGACCCAGTTCGGACCGCACGGCTGGCAGACCCAGTTCGCCCTCGGCGCGCCCGGCGAGCCGCTCATCGGACTGGACGGTGCCGCGACGAATCGCACGGTCGCCGCCAACGCCTCCCACCGCACCGTCATCTGGAACGGCACCGGGCCGCTCAGCCTCTCCTTCCTCGAACCGATGAGCGCAGCCGGTCTCGGCAGCGGCACCCTGCTGCTGCGCGACCTCTCGATCAACGGCTCGCGCACCGTCAGCATCACCCCGCCTGTCGGTTCTGGGCCGACCGTGACCATCGAGCCCGGAACGGCTGTGCCCCTGCCCTACGCCGCCTGGATGCACTCGCTGGAGGAGAACGACGCCGAGAATGACGGCCATCGCTCGTGGGCTCGTTCCAGCCTGTCCCTGACGACATCGTCACCCGGTGACATCGCTATCACCCTGCTCGGCCATCGCTATCCGATCACCGAGAACCTCTCCGGTCTCGGCCCGGCCTTCGAAGCTTGGCGCAACGCCTCCCTCAGCAGCGGCGGTGCCCCCTCCACCAGCACCCTGCCGCTGCCGTTCACCTTCGAAGCGACGAATGGCGGCGTCGCCGTCGCCGGCACGGTCGTCCAGCGACCGGCCATCACCGACGAGGTCGTAGCGACGCCGACCATCTTGCTACCCGACCAGCCCTTCGAGGTGGTCAGCAGACACGCTCACCTGTTCGATGGCGACTCTCTGGACGCCGCCTCGCTCTCTCTGCACGCTTCGGACGGTCGGGTCTGGGGCTACTCTGTCGACCTCGCGACCGGTCCGGCAGACTTCGTCACCATCGACGACCCGGCCGGAACCGGCACGCACGGCGGCATCCTGCTCGACGCGAACGCCAGCAGCGTCACCGTCATCGGCGACACCATCGAGGTGATCTGGGCGCTGCGACCGGACTGGACGGTCGACGATGCGGCTTCCCTCACCGTGCTTGTCGAGGCGATCGACCTCGATGGTGGGATCTGGGGACCGGCCCGGGCGGTCATCGGGGCGGGTGGAGCACAGGCCATCGAGAACGATCTCGAGATCACCGCGTGGACCGCCGTCGACGAAGCGGGGCGCGACCTGCTCGCTGCATGGGATGAACGGCATCCGTTCCACGTCCGGCCGGGCGCCAGCATCACGATGACCGGGCAGGTCCGATTCGAGGGCATCCAGTCAGCCGGCGCTGCGCCCGACCTCTGGGCCGGTGCGATCGAACTGAGCGACGGCGAGTCGTCCTGGACGACGACCATCCAACAGGTCCAGTCGGACGGCGCCTGGTCGGCCAGCATCACCGTTCCGGAGGCTCTGTCCACCAACGCCGAGAACCTCACCTTGAGGCCAGCCCTGATCAGGGTCGGCCCGGTCGACCGGTCTCGCATCGGTGCTGTCGACGCAACGCAGAACGGTACTCAGGCGGTGATGCGGATCGACCGCAACGCGCCCTCGGTCGGTCCTCTGCTGGCCCAGATAGGCGGCGGCCTGCGACCGATAGACGGCAACACATGGTCGCCCGACCGGCCGCTCGTCCTGTCGGTCCATCTGACCGAGGCGGAGCGATTCGGCCCGACCCTGAGTCTGTTCGAATGGCATGAGGCGATAGACGACATCGATGGCGACGGCATCGCCGACGCGCACGAGTACGAGGAACGGGTGCGGATGGTCGGCTCATCGGGGGCCGAGACCAAGGAGATCGACCTCGGATCGATAGGTCTGGCGACATCCTGCTGCGGCCAGCGGATATCCTTCTACCTGGAGGGTGCGGACCACTCCGGACGACCGCTTCTCGGCGGTGGCGGCCCAGGACTGGACTCCGACCTCGCGACCCTGATCATCGAAGCGGACCAGCCGACGACGGCGAGTCGCGACAGTGTCAGTCTCGACCTCGCCGATGATGGATACCTGCTGCTCGGCGTCGAGCACCGCCTCGGTTTCACCCTGCATGACGACAACGGCGTCACTTCGCTCGACAACGTCACCATCCATCTGGCCGGCGAGTCGTCGACCAGCGGCACGATGTTCTGGGACCCGCTGTCGAATTCCCTGACCAGCGATCATGGCAGCGGCGTCCAGCCCCTCGGCTCCAGCATCGTCGATGAAGGGGGCGGCATCGCCCGCATCGAACTGCGCTTCGTGCTCGACGACCTCGCTCCCTCCGACTGGCGGTACAGCGATCAGGTGCCAGCCATCATCGTCACCGAGGACGGAACCAGACTCGACCTGCCGCTCGACCAGATCCCCGACGGCGCCTGGCGTTTCGACACACGGACCGCCTGGGTCATCGATTCGGCGGCCGATCTCAGCGCCCCGTACGGCCGCTTCCACGCGGGCACCCTGTACCTGCATGACGGCGACCTCGTCCACCTCTCCGCTCACCTCGTCCACGAGCGCACGGGCTCACCCCTCGACCATCCCCCGGCCGGTCGTGCCGTCGAAGTGGACGCAGGGAACGGCACCGCGCTGACCATCGAGGTCGGTCAGGACGGCAGGCTCGACTTCGATGTCGTGGTGCCGTCGAACGGCGGCATCGACGGCGATTCGAGCATCACCGCCCGTATCGACAACATCGCCGAGGTCGGCTGGCCCGCCCTCCGCCTGCCCCTCGTCCTCGATCGCACCTCCCCGGTCGTCCACTTCCTCGGCACCAGCCTCGTCTCGGTCAACACCGACATGCTGGCGACCCAACTGGTCGCTTTCACCATGGAGGAGACAGGCGGTCTCGGCGACAACACCATCGGTTTCGGTTGGCGCTTCCAGCGCAGCGGCCTCGAACTGCTGGGAATGTCGGGCAGCAGCACCCTGGGCCCTGCGGTAGACAACGGTGGGCTGTGGGACATATCCGAGCGGGTTGACATGCGCGTGGACGACCTCGAACTGCTGCGCGACGGCGACCAGATTGTCGTCTGGGTGAACGGCACCGACCTCGCCGGCAACCCGATAGTCGGCGAAGGGACGGCGAGCACGCCGCGGGCGCCGCATCTGCGGATCATCTGGTTCGAGCCGTCCATCGACACTGTCCTCATCGCACCCCAGCCGGCCCACTTCGGCACCGAAGCGACCATCGATGTACGGCTGCGCGACCTCGGCAACGGCGGCGGCGAAATCGAACTGTCTCTCTGGGCGTGGGAGGACGACGGCTCCGGCCTGCGCTGGATCGAACTCGCCAGAACGAATGTCATGCTGGCACCGGCCGGTGCCGCCGAAGCGCATCTCTCGGTCGAGATGTGGCGCGAGGGCGACCTCGCGCTGCTGCTTGCCATCGACGGCGACATCGAGGGCGGTAGAGCCCTGCCTTCGCTGCACGTCGGACCAGCCGTCGGCTCGGACGGCTTCCTCGGCGGCATCATCGCGGGCGACGCCGCCAGCATCGGGCTGCTGATCCTCGTCTTCACCGGCATCGGCTTCATGCTCGGCATCGTCGTGCTGCGCCGCGACGAGGAGGGCGTCGACTGGGACGACCTCGACGCGCTGACCGACGAGTCCCTCGACGAGTCCCACGACGACGAATCCCCCATCCCAGACGAATACCCAGTCGCCGAAGGAATGGCGACAGCGAAGTCACGACAGCGAGCACCGGAGAGGCCGCGCGAACTCTGGCCCGACCCGCCCGATTCGTTCCCCGACGAATCAGCCGACGAAACAGCCGAGTCATCCACCACCGAACCCTTCGCCCCAGCCTTGGAGGACAACCCTCCAGAAGAGGAAGAATGAACATCCACCGCCAGCCACGACCGGCCACGCAGGGATTCCCGAGTGGTCAAAGGGGGCGGGCTCAAGATCCGCTGCTCAGCGCTTCGCAGGTTCGAATCCTGTTCCCTGCACTCCGATGGCCGCTGCCGTGCAGGGAACCCCTGATGCGAATCCGAACCGGCTGACAGTCTGCTGGGCAGTGCCCCAGGATGGAGCATCATACCGTGAGACGGGCGAGGATCGCATCGACGAGGAACGCCACGGCAGCACCGTTCGGCTGGTGAATGGTGACGTCAGCCGCCCGCTTCGCCACATCGAACGCGTCGCCGACCGCGACGCTCAGACCGACCGGTCCGAACATCGGCACATCGTTCGGCGCATCACCGATCGCCACCACCTCCGCCGCCTCGATTCCACGCGCCGCCAGAGCGTGCCGCACGCCGCGACCCTTGTCGAGACCCGGCTCGGAGAGATGGATGGCGAATCCGGTCCGGACGATGCATAGATCGCTCCACTCCGAATCTGCCAGCAGCCGGCGCATCTCCTCATCGTCTTCGCGCGTGTGCAGACACCACTCCGTCTCCCGCCATGCGTTGGACTCTATCCCGGCCGCATCGAAGCCGTCCATCCTAGCCTCCAACCACTCCGCTGCGGCCCGCGCCCGGCCGCCGTCAGCCAGTCGCACCACATCGTCGCCGTT
This sequence comes from Candidatus Thalassarchaeaceae archaeon, assembly GCA_963582725.1. Lineage (GTDB taxonomy): Archaea > Thermoplasmatota > Poseidoniia > Poseidoniales > Thalassarchaeaceae > CAUZSY01. Next base: position 2,069 of record CAUZSY010000040.1, on the reverse strand, counting down.
GCGCCAGTCCCAGACCACGCCACCGTTCTCGCAGACCAGTGGCCCGGTCACGCCGAGTTGTCTGGCCAACCCCCAGGCGATGGGTCGGACGTTGCCGGTGGCGAGCGTGACTGGGATGCCCGCCCGCTCCAGTCGGGCCAGCGCCGGGGCGACTGCCGGGTGCAGCGAATGGTCGCCGCCGGTCAGCGTGCCATCGACGTCGGTGACCAGCATCCGCGGCGTGAAACCGTCCGGCAGCAGCGACACGGAGCGACGCGAGCGGCGCCGGTCGATGAACGCTGCGTGCAGAACAGCATGCACGGACCCTCGGAGACGGTCCATGACACGATACCTCACCTACATGGCCGGCCGACCCGGCGAATCGAGGCACACACATTCAAACAGGGTCCGCCCTCGATTCGGCAGGATGCCCGAGGACGACGAGCCGTTCTTCCTGCTCGACGAGGACGAGGCGCCGGCCGATGCCTCCTCGCCCCCGCCCGGCTCCGCCTCAACGGCCGGCAGTCCGGTCGTCGATGCGACGGTCGCCCGGCCATCGGAGTCGGTCGTATCCGGTCTCGGCCGGCTCGCTTCGGCGGTGTCCACCAGCGCCTCCAAGGTGCTCGACAGAACCGCCTCCAAGACTCTGAGGGACATCGACCCTGACCCCGCCATGGCGCATGCCACCCGCCGTACCGCCACCGCCCGTGCGGCACCTTCAGCCAGCCATTCCCCACAGGCGCGCACTCGCCCCGCCGAAGCGGAGATCATCGAGGCGGTCGAGGTCGACGAGACCACGCCGGACGCTGGGTTGGCGATCGATGGTGTGCACACATTCGACTGGCCGCTGCGCGGCATGGACTGCCCCGACTGCGCGATGAAGGCGGTACGAGCGACGAAGCGGCTGCCCGGCGTCGAATCGGTGCAGATATCGGCGATCACCGGCCGGGCTCGCGTCGATCTGGACATCGGCGTCGGCCGCATCTCGAAGGTCGCGGCCGTGCTCGGCAGTCTCGGCCACTCGGCCGACCTCGACTGGCACCGCGTCGACGGCCAGACGCCGAGCATTGTGATGCAGCGGCGCGGCCTCGACCGGCGCTCGCTGCGCCGTTCGCTGCTCGCTACTCCCGGCGTGCTCGACGTCGAACTGGCAGAGGGCCGCATCCTGCTGCTCCGAGCACCTATGTTCGAGCCCACCTTGAAGGCCGAATCAGACCGCTCGCTGGCCGCCACCATCGGCGGCCGTCTTCGCCTCGTCGAACACCGCAGCCGCAACCTCCGCCCCGACCAGTGGCGGCTGCTCGGCGCCGCCGCCACCCTGCCGCTGCTCGGTATCGTCACCTGGATGGAGCGGGCTGAGATGCGATCGGCGGCGCTGTTGTTCGTCACCTCGATAGGCGTCCTGTTCACCGGCTGGCGGATGTTCGCCGAGGCGGCCGCCAGCATCCGCAACCTGGTGCTCGGATTCCAAATATTAGTCACCTTCGCGGTCGTCGGCGCCCTCTGGCTCGGCGAGTATCAGGAGGCGCTGATGGTCACCGGACTGGTCGCGCTCGCCAGCCATCTGGAGGAGCGTGCGCTGGTCCGCGCACGAGAGGCGATGCAGGGCGGTCTCGACAGATTGCCGAACGTGGCTCGGGTCATCAGCACCGCCGAGCCGAGCCCGGCGACCTCGACGGCGACCGGACCGGCTGCATCGCCCCATTCGGATGCCGGTGATGACCACCACGATCACGCTGACCCTGACCACGATCACCCCGACACCGCCCCGATGGTGGGATCCAGCGCAGCGGTGACCTCTTCACCGGTGGGGTCGGTTGGGTCGGAGGAGCCGGCTGATCGCCTGGAGATGATGCCCCTCGAACTTGTCACAACGGGTGACCTCATCGAGATTCGAAGCGGCGAGACGGTACCGGTCGACGGCCTCGTCGTCGAAGGCTCCGGCTACCTCGACAGGGCCCCCCTGACCGGCGAATCACTACCGGCCAAGGTGTCAGAAGGGGATCTTCTGGAAGCCGGTCTGACTCTGGTCCGCGGCCCCGTCGTCATCGAGGCGACCGCGGTCGGCGACGACACGCGGCTGTCCGGAT
>CAUZSY010000039.1:0-10664 GCA_963582725.1 Candidatus Thalassarchaeaceae archaeon | reverse complement strand
GAACCATACATCCTCTGCCTGGAAGCATTCGAATCGTGCAAGAGAACGCTCCGCAAGAGGGACAGATACGCAAAGAGACTCGCCAAGCGTATCGAATCAGCCGGGCCCGTCAATCGCCTCGACGGGGTGATGGTGCTGCAGCCGCGCGAGCACGGGCCTCGTTGCGATGCTCAGCGGCTGAACTCAGCGCTGGTCAGATTCTGCGCCGAGGAATCCGGTCTCGGAGAAGCCCAACGACTTCGTCTGGCGGCCTGCAGAGTTGCGGTGGAGAGCCAGATCGCATCCATCGAATCCGGTGAGCAGGCGGCCGACGCGCGGCTCGCTGCCGCGGTCGAGAAACTGCAGCCGACGATGGACTACCACGCCTATTCGAAGAGCGTCTGAGGTCCACATCGAGGCACCCCGGTGGTGTCACTCCGATATCAGCGGGATAATCTCTGATCCTGATGAGGCAGGGGTCACTCGGGTCCAAGATAGGTGAGCCAGGCTCGGCAGGCAGGGCACCAACTCCATCGGGCGCCGTTGTGCACCGTCGCTGACGCCGCTCCACCGCATGTCGGACAAGCCGCAAGTGGCTCTGCCGGCGCCGTGGAATCGCTGTACAATGCGCCGGCCGTGCCCGGCGAGCCGCCGCCGAACATCTCCGCCACATCGCCAGTCCCGGTCACAGCATCACCGGCTGAGCGCCGTATCAGCACGAGACCGAGGCCGGCCAGAACGACCACGCCCAGTACTATGGCGAGCAGGATGCTCCGGCTGCCGGCGCCGCCGGCCTGATTGTCCTCACTGCCGCTCTGGCCGCCGGAACCACCGCCGCCGCTGCCGTCACCATTCGAATCGCCACCACCGCCGTCGCCACCGGTACCGGTCTGACCACCCTCGACCCAGGTCGCGTTCCACCACCGCTCCAAGGTCTGCTGCTCGGTCGAATCGGCGACCAACACCACCGTCAGCGTCGACGCGGCGCCGGACCTGTTGAGTGGAATCTCGAGATCGGTCGCATCGTCAGTGATCCAGTTCTCTAGCAGTGTCATGTTCGCGTACCTCTCGGTTGAACCGATGGCGCCGCTGACCGAGCCGGACGGAGCCGTTCCGTCGTACTGAACGACATACAGACGCAGACCGAGCGAGTGCTCATCGGCGCCGGTCCAGGATATACTGATCCGCCACTGAGCCGCAGCCTGTGAGACCACGAGAGAGAGGTCGTCGGGGAGGGAGAAGGAGAGCGCTTCATCGCAGCGGTTCGAATCGGTCGAATCGAGGTCGAGGGGTAGACCGGTCGCCGACTGAGGCACGCAGCCATCGCCGTCAGGGTCCCACCAGGCGAGCACGTCGGCCGGGAACAGATCACCTTTCTCGACAAGCAGACCATCGCTCCCCAGTGTAGCGAAATAGGCATCACCGTAGCCATCGCCATCACGGTCGACGCACTGGCTGGCGTCATCAGGGAAGGCGTCGCCGGTCTCGTTCAGTCTCAGGCCGTCGGCACCCAGATCGAAGAAGTGGTTATCGCCACAGCCATCACCGTCCCGGTCGCTCCATTGCTCAGCGTCCAGAATGAACGAGTCGCCAGTCTGATTCCGCAGGCCGACGCCATCGAGCGTGAACGAGTACGAATCGCCATGGCCGTCTCGATCGGTGTCCCAGTGCTGCATCGAGTCGTTGACGAACGCGTCGGCCAGACCGTCCGGGTGGGCGGGCCAAGCAGCGTCCGGGTCAGAGAATCCATCCGAATCGCTGTCCGGGCAGCCGTAACGGTCCTCATCGGAGTCACCAGACAGATCCGGGCAGGCGTCGGCGTGGTACCCTTCCGGCCGGTCGCCGAAGCCATCGTCATCACGGTCGGACGACTGGCTGGCGTCATCCGGGAAGGCGTCGACACCGTCCATCACACCGTCACCGTCGAGGTCGGGCAGCAGGACCTGCCACGAGCCGGTGTGGTTGGTGATGACCAAGCCTTCTCCTCTCGCCAGTTCGGTGATACCGCGAGGGATCGCGTCGACCGGGTATCGGCCGAGAACGGTCTGATTCGAAGCGTCGATGATCTCGATCCAGCCTTCAGCCGATGTCGACGCCTCGCCGCTGGCGATTGCGATCCTCGAACCGCCGCTGACGAACACCGCTCCGAAGATCTCGCCACTCGCAGTCGCGTTGAACAGAAGCGACTGTTGGACCGGGTCGTAGACCTTCAGAGACCGGTCCCAGCCACCAGTCATCAGCAGGCCGGCCTCGGAGTGCCAGGTGTTGACGCTGGTGTAATTGTCATGACTGTAAGGCGTCGCCTCCTCGGTCCAGCTCTGAGGCGCGGGGTCGCTGGTCGCCCACAATCGAACGACGCCGCTCTGCGACACCGAGGAGAGATGCGAGGCGTCGGGACTCCAGGCGAGCGTCCAATGGACCTCCGGGTAGTTCCACTGCTGGGCTATCGAGCCGGTCAACGGGTCGATCACCGCGACGACGCCGTCGGCGGTCGAGTTGGCAGGATCCTCGCCCCATGACACGGCGACCCAGCGATCGAACGGATGCGGCGCCAGCCGTCCGAACACCTCGATGTTTCCCAAGTCATTCAGATCGAGTGACCAGACCGGTTTGCCGTGCATCTCGCAGCGCATGATGAGGCCATCGGAAAAGCCGGCCAGATAATCGCCGTCGGCAGTGAAGCTAACGCTCTTGGCGTACGGAACATCATCGATGGGTGTGCCGAAGCCCGGATGGGCACACTGCGACTCCAAGGTACCACGATTGACATCCCATACCGAGATCACACCACCGGCATCCGCCGTGACGATCAGAGGCAGCTCTGGATGTGCGTCGATCTCTCTGACGAGGCTGCTGCCCAGACGGCGGAGGAATCGCTGTTCGCCGCCATCATAGAACTGCCAGATCTCGACTGTGCCGTCGCGACCGGCGGAGGCGAAAAGGCGATTCAACGGCTCGACGGCGACCGCCAGCACATCGGATGGTTGGCCGATGCCGCCCCACGGCACGGAATGCCAGCCGACATCATCGAGAACCACGCCAGTACCATCGAGGATGATCGACCGACCGGGGTCGTGCGTACCGACGACTATCCGCGTCATGTCGGCGATCCATCGGACCGATGACATGTTGTGCGGGAACGGCAGGAACCAGCGTACCGATCCATCACCTGTCTCGAAGTGGCTGACGACGCCCTCGGTCGGCCGGTTCCAGACGACGGTGTAAGCGGAGCCATCGGGTTGCCAATCGACAGCCCAGGCCGTCGCCAGCGAGCCACCGACGTTGCGTGTCCAGAGGCGTGACATGTTCTCCAGCCACCAACCGACGACGACGTCCCGGTTGCCGTTCTGACCCTCATCCCAGCGGCGCTCGATACCGATGATCATCGTGCCGTTCGGTGAGAAGGCGCAATCGATGGTCATCTTGTCGCTGAACACGCTGGCTGCGTTGGTCGCCGCGCCGGTTCTGAAATGGTCGACATCGACGATGACTATCTCGCCGCCGATGCTCGGCTCATTGATGTCGCCGCAGAAGGCGACCCGTTGACCATCATCCGAGACATCGATACCCCAGAGATGGCCGGGTCGACCGCCGGTGAAGTTGCCGGACCACGAACCGGTCATTCGATTCGTCTGATTGAGCGGCCACGACCCGCCATCGTCGACGATGTCCCATGCGGTCCAGCCGGTGTCGATGTCGGCGGTCAGGACGATGTCATCGGCCAGCCAGACGACATCGACCAGTTTCTTGTCGTGTCTGGCCCAGAGCAGCACGCGGGCGTCCGAAACGTTCCAGATGATGAGACGCTGATCGTTGATGTCGACCGTCGCCAACCTAGTGCCGTCCGGTGAGAAGTCGAGTTCCCACAAGGGTCCTGTCGGGTCCGGTCGCCAGGCACTCGGCATCTGACCGCCGCGAGGAGTAGGTGCGTCGCTCATCGACCAGACCGATGAGCCGGATACTGCGGCGACGTCCATCGCTTCGGCGAGCGAGCCGGCGCCGCCGACCGCACCGGCCGAGTCTGCCGAGCCGGTCGGGCCTGCCGTTGATCCGGTCTCGCCGTCGGCCGGCGAAGCGGCGGGCAGCAGCGCGATCTGCGCCCAGGGCGCCATCAGAATCGCCACCAGCAGGGCGAGGCCGATTCGACAGCGCCGCCCACCACAGCCTCTGAGCATGCGCCGAGAGCGAGAGGGGGTCGCTTCAATCCTCCCGGTCGCCGAGCCACGACGAGGCGCCCGGCTCCGGCCGACGATGAACCACTGCGGGACATTCGACCGATGACCGGGCGCAGGGCGCACGAACCAGACAGCCGCTCATGGGTGGCATCGGCGCCAGCATTCCGAGGGTGTCCCGACAGTCCAGAAAACGCCAGCCTTGGATTCCTGTGACCGGCGATCGGCGTTCGTGGGCGGCGATCGGCGTCCGCGGGTGGTGCCAGCGCAACCCTCCGCAGGCGTGACGACCGGCCAGAAAACGCCAGCCACGGCTACTGCAGGCCCACAACGGTTATCCCGCCCTCGGTCGCCCTGAGCGTCATGCGTCATCTGGTGAATCGCGTGCTCGAATTACAAGGAGAAGAGGCTGAGAGGACAGGCGATGCACCCTCGGAGGCCGGGGATGAGGAACTGGAGACCTTGTTGGCGACCCTGCAACCGAGGATCAGGGTGTACGGTTGCGGCGGCTGCGGCTGCAACACCGTCGAGCGACTTCGCAGGGAAGGACTGCTCGATGACGACATCGTCCGAGGCTACGCCGTCAACACCGATGCACAGCACCTGCTGCGCACCGATGTGCCGAACAAGATGCTGATCGGCAGGACTGCTCGCGGCCGCGGCGCCGGCGGCGATCCGGAGAAGGGCGAGCAAGCGGCGTACGAATCGGAGAGAGCGCTGGCCTCTGCCATCTCTGAGTGCGACCTCGCCTTCGTCACCGCCGGTCTCGGCGGTGGCACCGGCACCGGCAGCGCCCATGTCGTCGCCCGTCTGGCCAAGGTGGCCGGCGCGTTGACCATCGCCGTCGTCACCTATCCGTTCGAGTCCGAGGGGGCGCTGCGCCGACAGAACGCCGACTGGGGGCTCGATCGGCTGCGCGAGGTCTGCGACACCGTCGTGGTGCTGCCGAACGAACGGCTTCTCTCCGTCGACGGGGTCCGCGACCTGCCGATCGAAGCGGCGTTCAGGGTCGCCGACGAGTTGTTGATGCGATCTATCGCCGGCGTAACCGAACTGATCTCCAAGGAAGGGCTGGTCAATCTCGACTTCGAGGATCTGCGCAGCGTCATGCGGAACGGCGGCGGCATGGCGATGATCGGACTCGGCGAGGCGACCGGTGACGACCGAGCCGAGAAGGCGACTTTGATGGCGCTCGAATCACCGCTGCTCGACATCGACGCCTCGACCGCTCGCGGCGCTCTGGTCAATGTCGTCGGCGGCGCCTCGCTGACACTCGGTGAGGCGGAGGCGTGCAGCAAGATCATCCGCGACCGGATCGATCCGTACGCCCGCATCATCTGGGGCGCCACGGTCGATCAGAGCATCGACGCCGAACTGCGGGTCCTCATAGTCCTGACCGGCGTCAAGAGCGATCAGATCCACGGCGCTGCGATGGCGACCCAGATGCGCAATCTGAAGAGTCGGACGATCGGCTTCATCAACTGATTCGCCCGACCGCCTACGACCATGCCAGCCACCGCTGCACAGACGCTTCGTTGACCGCCGCTCCGTGTACCGTTTCTCGACCTCGTGGACGAGCCTCATCGCGAAGCCGTCCGAGCCGCCGGAAGGGCGACTCCGAAGTGACCCCGAAGGGGTCCGGCGTGCTTATATCGGGCCGGTAGGTCGGCGCAAGAGTCCGAGGGGTCAGCATGCCAGAGGAGGGTAAGCCGAAGCAGACGGTCGAGCAGACCGTTCAGGGTTGGCAGGACGGCCTCGAGGGCTGGCTCAGACGACGCAGCAGGGGGTCGTGGGCGAAGATCCTCAAGATGGCTCGGAAGCCGTCGAAGATGGAGTTCCGACAGACCATCATCGTCTGTGGCATTGGCATGTTCATCCTCGGCGGAATAGGATTCATCATACTCTTCCTGATGGACAACCTCCTACCCGACTTCTTCAGCTGGCTGACCGGTGCCTGAGGTGATTCTGATGTCCGATGCTTTCGTCGCATATGTGAGGAACGAAGAGACGGTTCTGCTGATGCAGCGGGCCGACCAGGTGGCTGACTTCCCAGGTGCCTGGGACGGGGTGTACGGGGTCGGTGATGCGACCGACATCGATGCCATCGCCCAACGAATCGAGGAAGCGACCGGGATCCCGGTCGACCGGTTGGAGCACATCCGCGATGGCCCGGTCCGAGGTCTGGAGTTCAGCAACCGTCTGAACGACGTGACACCTCACCTCTTCGTCACCGACTGCGAGGAGGTGACCCCGGGTGCGATCTACAAGAACCACGAATGGATCGACCCGGGCAAGATCCACGAGAAGGAGTTCGCCATCCCACAACTGCGCGACATGTACGGCGATGTCGGAAGTTACCTCTACATCCTGAAGACTGCGATCGGTCAGGAGGCGAACGTGTCAAAGGAGATTCGGGCTAGGATATCTGGCACCGGCTCGCTACGCGAAGTCCAGGGACAGATCTTCGCGGTCCTGCACCCGCATCAGATGCGCGGCTACATCTTCGTCGAAGCGAGCGCTCAGCACCATGTCGAGAAGGTCATCGGACGGGTCGGAACGACGACGACGCCGATGAAGAACTGCCGCAAGGTGCTCAGCGGCGAGGTGCCGATCGAGGATGTGTTCCCTTACCTCGAGCCGAAGGCGGCGACCGCCGGCATCGAGGAGGGCTGCATCGTCGAGATCAGGGTCGGCGCCTTCAAGGGTCAGCGCGCCCGCGTGACCCATGTGTCCGAATCTAAGGAAGAGGTCACGGTCGAGTTGTTCGAAGCGATGGTGCCGATCCCTCTCACCGTCCGAGGCGATCAGGTGCGCGTGACGCAACGGGTCGAGTGAGATCTCGGCGCGGCTCGGACCGGTTAAATAACAGAGACAGGTCGGCGCGAATCCCAGCAGGAGGTGAAGATGCGATGTCGGCCAGGAACGAGACACCGCACCTCATCATCCAGAAGATGGGCAAGAAGAAGTCGAACGGCTCGTGGGATGCCTGCGAGGAGGATATCTCGATACAGCAGATCATCGAGGTCGCCGAGACGCAGAAGGAGCGTCTGACCGGCAAGAATCTGAAGAATCGCTGCCGCGAGGTCATCGGCACCTGCGTCGCGATGCGGGTCAGGGTGGAAGGTCTGCACCCGAAGGAAGCGTTGACGAAAATCAGCGAGGGGGCGTTCGACGCGCAACTCGGTTGATTCACGCATTGCGGGAGAGGGCGTGACCCTCGTCGACCGCGGAGGTGAAAAAAAATGGAAGGGAACATTCAGCAAGCCATCGAGAAGGCGCTCGAAGGAGCGCCGGAACGCAAGTTCACCGAGAGTCTCGAACTCTCGTTCACGATCCGTGACATCGATCTGAAGAATCCGTCCAACCGCATCCAGGAAGAGGTTCGACTGCCGTCCGGCCGTGGCAAGGAGGTCAGCATCGCGATGTTCGCCGAGGGCGAGATGGCGCAGAAGGCGGAGCAGGGTGGAATCACGATCATCGATCCGACCACCATAGAGGACCTCGGTGCCGACAAGACCACAGCGCGGAAGATGGCGAAGAGGTACGACTTCTTCCTGTCGGAGATCCCACACATGGGCCTCGTCGGACGCTACCTCGGTCAGGTGCTCGGACCGCGCGGCAAGATGCCGCGACCGGTGCCTCCCAACATCGACCCGGCCAGGCTGGCCGCGGGCCTGTCGAACACGGTGGTCATCCGGTCGCGCGACAGGGTCACATTCCACACGGTCGCCGGCAGCCGCTCACAGAGCGTCGCCGATCTGGTCGATAACACGATGGCGGTCTGGATCAGAGTGATCTCGAAGCTGGAGCGTGGTGCCGGAAACATCCGTTCGTTCTATGTCAAGACCAGCATGGGACCGGCAATCAGGGTCGAGGTGATCGAATGATCCCGAAGGCATCCGTGTGGAAGCAGGATCGGGTCACCGAACTCAAGGATCTGCTGCAGAAGCCCGGCATCATCGGCATCATCGATGTCGAGGGCGTGCCGGCGACCAATATGCTCGATATGCGCAGCAACCTGCGCGACAAGACGACGATGACGATGGCCAAGAAGACGCTCGTCCGGCGAGCATGGCAGGAGGCCGAACTGCCGGACGCCGACCTCGAGGTGCTGCTCGAAGGCGTCACCCAACCGATGATCATCCACAGCGAAAGCCTGAACGCGTTCCAGTTGTTCGGCGAGTTGCAGAAGACCCGTCAAGGTCGGGCCGCCAAGGCTGGCGATGTCGCACCTGTCGACATCGTCATCGAGAAGGGACCAACCTCTTTCCTGCCGGGGCCCATCGTCGGTGAGTTCAACGCGGTCGGCATCCCTGCCAAGATCGAGAGGGGCAAGGTCGCGATCACCAAGACGACGACCGTCATCGCAGCCGGCGAGACGATCGACGGCGAACTAGGCATGATGCTGGCCAAACTCGACATCCAGCCGATCGAGATCGGCCTGATGCTGTCCGGCGTCATCGAAGATGGCGCCCTGATGGACGCAGCCACCCTCGACATCGATGTGGAAGGGCTGCGCGATGACTTCGGCGTCGCTGCATCACGCGCCTTCAACCTCGCCTGCGACATCCGGTGGTTCACCAGCCAGACGATACCGGCGCTGCTCGCCAAGGCGAGCGGCGAGGCGCTCGCCGTCGCCGTCGAGGCGGGCATAGCGAACATCGAGACCACACCTCTTTTCATCGGCCGCGCCAACGCGCGCGCCCTGGCCCTCGCGGGCCGACTGGATTCCTCCGCTCTCGACGAAGAGCTGGCCGAGATGCTCGGCGCTGCAGCGGTTTCGACCGCCGCGGCGACCGACGCTTCGGCCTCCGATGCCGGCGCGCAAGAGGCGGCTGAGGCGACCGACGAGGCAGAGGAAGAAGGGGAGGAAGCGGGGTTCTAAGGACTCGGCGGCCTCTTCGGTTGAAAGAAAATGGAAGGTGAGATGAAATGGAGTATGTGTACGCGGCTATGATGCTGCACTCGACTGAGAAGAAGATCGATGAGAAGTCAGTGACCGCTGTCCTGAAGGCAGCGGGAACGAAGGCGGACAGCGCTCGTGTGAAGGCGCTGGTCACCTCACTCGATGACATCGACATCGGCGAAGCGATGAGCGCTGCGATAGCAGCGCCGGTCGCTGCGGCGCCGGCGGCTGCTGGAGGTGGCGGAGACGCCGCACCTGCGGCTGAAGAGGCGCCCGCTGAAGAAGAAGAGGAAGAGGAAGACACCAGCTTCGAGGGCCTCGGCTCTCTGTTCGGCTGAGGTCGACCTCCGGCAACCCCTCTCTCGGGCCGGGTCGACGGGGCCGGCAGGCTCGACGGGGAGCTGGACGAGCGACCACCGGGGCGGTTCGCGAAGGTGTCATGAGCGGCGCGGCGCACCGGCCGCTCGATGGCTCTCGCATCGGTGCATGAGATTCCGATCAGTGTCAGCCCGGTCGATGCTGTTCGCGCGTTCCGTCTCACGTGCAAGCGAGCCGGCTGGCGGGTTCGCAGGAGCGAAGGCCAGCGGACCGTGCACCGGATGGCGATCATCATGCCGATGGCCATGCAGGCGCGAACCCTCGGCATCGTCATCGAGTCGGGCCCGTTGGCCGGTGTCGCGATGCAGGCGTGGAGCAACGTGGCTGGCTCGGCCGGCGATCTGACGATGTCCGAGTGGATCGTGCCAGAGGTCGAAGACGAGAGCATGTGGACGCCGTTCCTGCGAGCGTGGAGCGCCGAACTGCCGCGAGCGCCATGGCGATGGGGCTTCTGGGAACGCAGCAGGATAGGCTACCTATTGCCCGAATACAGGCGCAGTCGCAAGGCCTTCACCGCTTGGGGCTGCGATACCGGCAAGGAAGCCTGGCCATCCATTGCCGACCGGCGTCTGTTTCCTCCGTTGGGGGACTCCGACAGCGAGCAGGAGTGAGGTCGTAGCGGGCGACACAGTCCTCCTCCCGCACGACCGGGGGTGAGCCGAGGCGGCGGACTCTCGAACGATGGCCGAGCAGCGCGTCATCGCGGGGTTGATGAACGGGCGGTGGCAGGGAGCAGCGTGGCAGGGAGCAGCGTGGCAGAGACGGGCAAGTTGGACGAGTTCCGGCAGTGGTTGGATGAGCCGCGGAACATGCAGACCTTCGCCATCTCATGCGCCTTCGCCATCATCTTCCCGGTCTACTTCGCCTGGGCGCCGGCCCTGCTCGGCGACTCCGTCATCGGTCCTGGCTCGTCAGGCACGACCGGCGACTGGACCATCACCTTCAACGAGACGGTAGTCACCATCGAGGAGCAGGTCAATCTCGGTGACGGCGATGAGCACACCTCCACGAGAGTTGTCGAAGACCATCCCGAGGGCCTGACACTGGCCCGAGTCGAGGTCGCCGTAACCTGTAATGACAACGATGATCCCGGACCCGGATTCACAGATTCGGGCAGCGGTGAGAGCGATGTCTCGGCTGTCAGCGGAGAGTTCGAGGACCAGTCGGAATCGGGAGATTGCAGCGGCGGAGGCGGTGGAGGCTTCACGATGACATGGGACGTCGTCGAA
>CAUZSY010000038.1:0-11052 GCA_963582725.1 Candidatus Thalassarchaeaceae archaeon | reverse complement strand
GACGCTGCTCGGACTCCGCCTGATGAATCGCCGCCAAGGCTGCCACCGGGTCACTCGGATCGAAGCCACTGTCGACGGTCTCCAGACGCAGCACGCTGCCATCGTACAGGGGGACGTCGCGATACTCGCCTTCGGGCACCTCGACCTCGGTGATCGGTTGGAAGTGTGGGATGTAGTCGACGGTGTGCAGTTCGGACTTGTGCTGTTTGACGTATTGGTAGGCCCGGAACGAGCCCTGGTTGTTGGCGAACGTGACGCACGGGCTGATCACATCGAGAACCGCCATGCCGTTGTGACTGAACGCCGCCTTCATCAGGCTGGTCAACTGCTTCTTCGAGCCGCTGAAAGAGCGAGCGACGAAGCCGCAACCGAGGTTTATCGCCATCTTGCACAGATCGATCGGACGCACCTCGTTCGGCAAGGCCTTGCGCTTCTGACTGCCGACCTCGACGGTGGCGCTGTACTGCCCCTTGGTGAGGCCGTAGACGCCGTTGTTCTCGATCACGTAAACCATGTTCAGGTTGCGCCTGATGGCGTGGACGAACTGGCCGATGCCGATGCTGGCGGTGTCGCCGTCACCCGAGACTCCGAGGAACACGAGATCCTTGTTGATCATCGCTGCTCCGGTCGTGACGGATGGCATTCGGCCGTGCACGGTGTTGAAGCCGTGGCTCTTTCCGAGGAAGTACGCGGGTGTCTTGGAGGAACAGCCGATGCCGCTCATCTTGGCGATCCCTTCCGGCGCGATGCCGTTCTCCCAGGCTGCTTGGATGATGACCGAGGATATCTGGTCGTGGCCACAGCCGGGACACAGGGAAGTCTTGCCGCCGGTGTATTCCGACTTCTCTCTGTCGATGACATTCAGTTTCACACTCACGCCTTCACCTCCCTCTCCAACTCGCCTTCCGCCGCCCCGACCTCTTTCAGTACCTCGAAGATGCGCTCAGCGTACAGTCTGGCGCGAGGCGGGATGCCGTCGCTGTAGGCGACGCTGTGCACCTTCGGCACCAGGTGTATCGGCAGTTCTTTGCGCAGAACGCCGTACATCTGGCCGTCCCGGTTGATCTCGAGTACGATGATCGTGTCGTGCCTCTCGACGAACGCTTCGACCTCCGGGTGCAGCGGCAGCGCTCGGACCCGGCACTGGCTGACCATCATGCCGGTCTCTTCGAGGATGTCGTCGATCTCCTGGATGGTCGCCTCCATCGAGCCGAAGCAGATGATGCCGACCTCGAGTTCCTCCTCTTCTCGGAGGATCGGCGCCGGCAGGTGCGGCCGGGCGCCCTCGGTCTTTCGCTTCAGCCGGGCCATGTGCTTGACGTAGACATCCGGGTCCTCGGAGTAGGCGCCGTCCTCGTCGCGGCCGGTGCCGCGGTAGAGGATCGGTGCGAGGCCGGAGCCGGGCAGGGTTCGGTAGCAGATGCCGTCACCGTCGAGGTCGCGGTAGCGGCCGAAGTTGGGGATCTCATCCATCTCGGCCTGGGTCCGGACGACCTTGCCGCGATCGATGTCCTCGAGCGGGTACTCGAAGCCGCTGCAGGTCCAGCGGTTCATGCCGAGGTCGAGGTCGCTGAGACCGAAGACGATGGTCTGGTAGCGTTCGGCTATGTCGAAGGCGCGCCAGGCGAACTCGAAGCACTCCTCGACGGTGCCCGGGATCAGCACGATGTGGTCGGTGTCGCCATGACTCGCCTCGCGCAGCAGGTTCAGGTCGGCCTGCTGGGTCCGGGTCGGCAGGCCGGTCGACGGACCGACGCGAGCGACGTTCCAGATGACGCCCGGCACTTCGGCGAAGTAGCCGAGTCCGATGAACTCGGACATCAGCGAGATGCCCGGTCCGGAGGTGCAGGTCATCGACCTGCCACCGGCCCAGCCGCCGCCGATCACCATGCCGGCCGCGGCCAGCTCGTCTTCCGCCTGGACGACGGCGCAGGTCGTCTTGCCGTTCGCATCGTGGCGAAGTTTCGGCAGCCACTCGATGATCTGCTCAGCGATCGGCGTGGATGGTGTGATCGGATACCAGGCGAGCATGTTGATGCCGCCGTAGATCGAGCCGAGGGCGATCGCCTCGTTGCCATCGACCAGATAGAGGTCGTCGTCGTGGTCGCGCCGTTCGACCGCGAACGGCTGCGGCTCGTCGAAGTGCTCGGTCGCGTACTCGCGACCGAGCCGGATCGCCTCGCAGTTGATCTCGATGGCCTTCTGCTTGCCCTTGAACTGGACCGAGACAGCACAACCGATCTCATCGTCGTCGAGGCCGAGCAGATGCGCCAGTCCGCCGACATAGACCATGTTGGCGATCATCCTCGCCATCTTCGGATTCAGTCCGCGCGCCATCTTCGTCATCGGCATGCCGTAGACGATGCAATCGTCGCGCTCGACCGGCATCTTGACGTCCATGTTGTAGAGGATGACGCTGCCAGGAGACGCGTCCGCGATATCCTGCATCCAGGTGTCGGAGTTCATGATGACGCGGATGTGGGTGTCATCGCCGGGCGCCTGATAGCCGTGGTCACAGACCCGGATGATGTACCATGTCGGCAAGCCAGAGATGTTGCTCGGGAAGAGGTTCTTGCCGCTCACACCGGTGCCCATCTTGAACAGGGCGTTCAGCAGAATCATGTTGGCTGACTGGGAACCGGTGCCGTTCGCAGTCGCGATGTTTATCGTGAAATCATTGACGATGGGTGTCATCTTCTGCAAACTCCTGAGATGGTCATTTTCTGGCCCGTTCCGAATCACTGGACAACTACCACTCCATCAGTACCCCTTTCGCTGTCTCAGAGCGCTCAGCGTCGGCCCTTTCAAGGTATTGTTCACCATTTCTCTCATCCGTTCACTGGGTCAGTCCCTTAGGTCCTCGCAGAACCACAGGTCGAGAGACCGGACTGTGGCCGGCCGAGGACGGCGGCATCGGGAGGCCGGCATTCAACCGGGAAGCACCGGATTCCTTCAGAGTCATCAGATTCGACGCGAGCCGGCCGGAGACGGCGACGGAGGATGGGTCGCAGCCGCCCGGCGCTGACCTCGTTTCGCACCTCGGTTCAGCCGGGGCCGTCGGCCGCCCGGCCACCTCGCCGTTCCGTTGCCGTTTTCAACAAGAGTCCTGTCGGCCGCCCCATGGCGACCCCCGCCGCGGTCGAGGATGCATGGAAGGAAGCGGAGACGCTGCTCGATGGCGGCGACGCCAAGGCGGCTCTGAAAGCGCTGCGCAAAGCGTGGAAGGCGGAGCCCAAGGATGCGGATGTCGGCAAGACATGGGCGATAGCGGCTGATTGCAAGGCGAAGTTGGCGCAGCAGGTGGAAGGCGGAACGGGCAGGAAGCTGTATCGCGAATCGTTGCAGCACTTCGAGAAGTCGCTCAACAAGGAGCCGAACAAGGAGGTGCGTCGACGGATGAACGTAGTGCAGACCTCGATGGACGAACTCGGTATCACCAGAGGCGGCATCCGGCTGCTCGATGACGGCGCTCCGACGGTCTGGGGACTAGGCGCGATCATAGTGGCGACGATGATGCTCCTGATCGCGCTGAAGTACTACCCGGACGCTCTGATCTTCCTGAAGACCGGTGAGGTCGATAATGGCAGCACCGCGAAACTGACCATCTCCTACCAGACCAATGCGGGCGACGCGACGACCCGACAGACCGCGACCATCTGGGTCGAACTGGCAGAGGATGCGGCACCGTCAACGGTCGAGAACTTCGTCATGCTTAGCGAGCAGGGTCAATTCAACGACACGATATTCCATCGCGTCATCGGCGATTTCATGATCCAGGGCGGTGACTTCGAGAATCGTGACGGGACCGGCGGTTACACCGCCAAGTGGTACGGCTTCTGCGACGGTCAGGCGATGGCCGATTCAGCCGACTGCCAGCGCAGCAGATGGGCCTTGCCAGACGAAGCGTCGAATGGGCTCGGCCACGACCCGTGCATCATAGCGATGGCCAACAGCGGCGGTCCTACCACCGGGGCGGCGCAGTTCTACATCCTGCCGGAGGACGCCGCGAACTCGCAGAACGGCGAGGCGGGGACGCACTGGTTGGACGGCAAGCACACGGTGTTCGGCAAGGTGACGGATGGCTGTCAGCACATCACCGCGATCAGCGACGTGCAGACCGGCAACAACGACCTGCCGCTGGCCGAGGTGACGCTGGTCGGCATCGAGATCATCCAATGAGCCGCCGGCCAAGGCGAGCCGAGACAGATGGGCTGCCAGCGCGGTGCGAGCGGAGTGAAGGCGAGGAAGAGGTGGGCGAAACCCCTCCAGCGCCGCATGGTCGGGGGCTGGTCGCGACGCGTGAAACCGCGGAAGGGGCGGGTTGAAGGACGGCCCGCCGGTAGCACCCGACAACGGGGATGGGGGCGGATGAGCGACGACCCGTTCGGAGCAGCAGCGACATTCGAGACGGCGGATGGCGGGGTCGGCCATTACGCAGCGCTGGCGGCGCTGCAGGAGGCAGGTGTCTGCACGCTGCACGAACTGCCGTACACCATCCGCATCCTGCTAGAAGCGGCGCTTCGTCGCTGCGACGGATCCCTCGTCACCGAAGCGGACGTCCGGCGCATCGCTGGCTGGTCGCCGAGCATGCAGCCAGAGGAGATCCCGTTCACCCCATCCCGAGTCATCCTTCAGGACTTCACCGGCGTGCCGGCCGTCGTCGACATGGCTGCCCTGCGTGACGCGATGGTGGCGTTGGGCGGTGATCCACGGTCGGTGAACCCGCAGGTGCCGGTCGATCTGGTCGTCGACCATTCGGTGCAGGTCGACGTGTCGGGTCTGTTCCCGGACGCGCGGGAGCGCAATCTGGAGATCGAGTACCAGCGCAATCTGGAGCGCTACCAGTTTCTGAAGTGGGGTCAGCAGAGCCTCGACGGCTTCCGCGTCGTGCCGCCGGGTCGTGGCATCGTCCACCAGGTCAACCTCGAGTGGATCGCCAGCGTGGCCCGGCAGGAGGACGGCGTCTGGATGACCGATTCGCTGGTCGGCACGGACAGTCACACGACGATGATCAACGGCCTCGGGGTGCTCGGCTGGGGCGTCGGCGGCATCGAAGCGGAGGCGGTGATGCTCGGCCAGCCGATCTACATGCTGCTGCCGGAGGTCATCGGATTCGAGTTGACCGGAGCGCTCCGCCCCGGTGTAACTGCGACCGACATGACCCTACGGATCGTCGAGATGCTCCGACAGCACGGTGCCGTCGGCAGGTTCGTCGAGTTCCACGGTCCGGGAATGGCGACGCTGAGCCTGCCGGACCGCGCGACGATCGCTAACATGGCGCCCGAATACGGAGCCACATGCGGATTCTTCCCGGTCGACGCGACGACGCTCGACTACCTGCGACTGTCCGGACGCGACCCCACACATGTCGAGAACGTGAAACGCTACCTCTCGGCGCAAGGGCTGTTCCACACGTCGGACTCCCCCACCCCTCTGTTCACCTCCTCAATGTTGCTCGACCTGTCTGATGTAGAACCGGCGCTGGCCGGACCGAAGCGGCCGCAGGACCGGGTCGACCTGTCGGCGATGAGAGCGCACTGGCGGCAGAGTCTGAACGCCGACGTCGGTCACTCCGGGCATGGTGTCGAAGTGGCCCGCAGCCACGACTCGGTGCAGGTCACCGGTTCGGATGGCGAGACCTATACCCTGAAGCACGGCGACATCGTCATATCGGCCATCACCTCGTGCACCAACACCAGTAATCCGAGCGTCATGCTCGGTGCCGGCCTCCTCGCGCGCAACGCTCTGGCGAAGGGTCTCAAGGTGGCGCCCTGGACCAAACCGAGCCTGGCGCCGGGCAGCCGTGTCGTCACCGAGTACTACGATGCGGCTGGCCTGACCGAGTCGCTCGATCGGCTCGGCTTCCACAACGTCGGCTACGGCTGCACCACCTGCATCGGCAACTCGGGACCGCTGGCCGATGAGGTGGAAGCGGCGATCGAAGAAGGCGATCTCATCGTCGCCGCGGTGCTCTCAGGCAATCGGAACTTCGAAGGCAGGATCCATCAGATGGTCAAGGCGAACTATCTGGCGAGTCCACCTCTGGTCGTCGCATATGCGATCGCCGGAACGCTCGACATCGACTTCGAGAAGGACCCCATCGGCCACGATTCCGAAGGCGCGTCGGTGTTCCTCGCCGACATCTGGCCGACCGATGAGGAGATCCGGGAGGTGATGGCCGCCGCGATCACCCCGGAGATGTTCACCGATCGCTATGCGACGGTCATGAGCGAGCCGCGTTGGGACGCCATCGAGAGCGGCACGAGTGATCTCTATCCATGGGCTGCCGACAGCACCTATGTGCGACTGCCGCCGTTCTTCGAGGACATCACGCCTGAACCGACTCCCGTCACAGCCATCGAGGGCGCACGCGTCCTGCTGAAACTCGGCGACAGCGTGACGACCGACCACATCAGCCCCGCCGGTGCCTTCCCCCACTCCGGTCCAGCCGGTCGATATCTGATGTCGAACGGCGTCGAGCCGCGCGACTTCAACTCGTTCGGCAGCCGCCGCGGCAACCACGAGGTGATGATTCGCGGGACGTTCGCCAATGTCCGGATCAGGAATCTGATCGCACCCGGCACAGAGGGCGGCTGGACGACCTACTTCCCGACCGGCGAAGTGACCTCAGTGTACGACGCGAGCATGCGATATCGGTCCGACGGCACGCCGCTGGTCGTGCTGACCGGCGGCCAGTACGGAGCCGGGTCGTCGCGCGACTGGGCCGCCAAGGGCCCACTGCTGCTCGGCGTCCGGGCGGTCATCGCGACCTCGTACGAGCGCATCCATCGCTCGAACCTCGTCGGCATGGGCGTGCTGCCGCTGACCTTCCCGGACGGTGAGGACGCCGACAGCCTCGGACTCGACGGCAGCGAGACGTTCGACATTCCGGCGTCGGCCGACCTCGAACCGCTGAGCACCATCCAGGTGACCGCGAGCAAGCAGGACGGATCGGTGACGGTTTTCGATGCGACCGTCCGGCTCGACACGCCCGTCGAGGTCGAGTACTATCGCAACGGCGGCATCCTGCCGACGGTGCTCAGGCAACTCGTCGCTGACTCAGCCTGACATCCGACGATCGTCAGAAGGGATCGCTGACTCGCTCGGCCGGTCAGCTGGGCGAATCGATGCTCGGTCGGAGCGGCACGGAGGTCCGATCATAGAGCGAGGTGAACGGTCGGCAACGGTAGGGGCTGAAAGGTCGCCAGAGGTGGGCGGTTGAACGGCAGCCAGCGGCAGGTGGTTGAGCGGTGGCCAGCGTGAACGGAAGAGTTGACCTGAGAATGGTCGGATTGATAGGCCATTGGCGGCTCGGAACCGCTGAACAGCATGCGGATGATGCTACGCTCGAAGATTCACCGCGCGACAGTGACTCAGGCCGACATCGATTACGTCGGCTCGATTTCGATCGATGCCGACCTGCTCGCAGCGGCCCGCATCGCGGAGTGGGAGCAGGTGCACATCCTCGACATCACGAACGGCGCCAGGCTGACGACGTATGCGATTCCGGCGCTGGCCGGTTCTGGCAGCATCTGCATCAACGGTGCCGCCGCTCACCTCGTCCACCCCGGCGACATGGTGATTCTGCTGACCTACGAAGGTGTGCCCGAAGAGGCGGTCGACGGTCATGCGCCGACGGTGGTCCACGTCGACGCGGAGAACCGAATCGTCGATCTCGACCGCTCGATCGAGGCGGCCGGTCATCCCGGTTGCTGATGTCCACTCCGTGCTGCCACCGCTGCTCACCTGCACACTCGGATGCGCGCATGTCACCCTGAGTCCACCCGGCCTTCTCGTCTGGCCGTTTCCACGGCCCTACGCCAGGCTGTTGCATCGACACTCCGAAGTCGAGCGGAATTCTCACTCGGTCTGTGGCCACCTCCCAAGAATGACCGGGTCGTCGAATCTCGTTCTCCGCAGGATGATGATTCTGCGTGAACGGACACGCTCGTCTGACCGGGCGGTGGTGGATTCGGCGGTGGTTATGGTTCGGACTCCTGTGCGGTTCGGCAGAAGACCTCGGCTCGATGAGTTGAAGAACCCCTCAGAGCGGCTTCCGCGTCGTGCAACTGAGAGGTCCGGTGCGGTACAGGTTCAGGTCGCCCGAAGACGACATCGATGTCGTCGTCGAGGGTGACGCGGCGTGGGTCGCCGGGATTCGTGCTACGCTCGGGCTCGAGGATGACCGGCTCGGCTGGTCGATGCCACTCGGCGTCACGATGACCTCAGCGGCTCGTGCAGACGGCTCGATCGGTGCCATTGACGATGCCGGCATATCATCTCAAGCCGCGCCGAGACTGCCCGGACCGCCGCCCGATCCGAGTCTCATCCCGGCCGTCGTCCGGACCATCGGCGGCCTCGATCTGACCGATCAGTTCGCCGATTTCGATGTGCCGACGTCACCTGTCGTCGATGTGTCGGCGCTTGAACGGATGCTGGAGACGGTCGCCGTACCGGAGCCGTTGGAGAACGGCGCGACCAAGGATCCGCAGACCGAGGCCTGGCTTCAGTTGCTCCTGAAAGCCGTCGTGCGGAAGCACGGGGTGACCGAACTCGAAGCCGATTCCATCCTCGATCTGCTTGCCGGCCGAGTCGCCGAGGACCGGGTCGAGCTGCAGGAGTTCCTAGACCGGCTGTGGGTCCTCGGTCGTCTCGAGAAGGTCCTGTCGCCCGGCTCTATCAGTTACTCTCCGGCACCGCACTGGCTCGAGGCGAAGTGAGTCTGCCGGGCGCTGGAGGCGATTGGTTTCGTAGGTCGGTGGAGCCACCTGCCAATCCCTTTCGGGGATGACCGATCGGCATCGGTCAGTAATCGCACCGCATAGCGGTGGGCTGTCGTGGCCACTGAAGACATAAAAGGGACTTGCCGAGAGCGCGGCACATGATGAACCACCCCCATGAGCCGCGCGACTACGCCAAGACCCGCCGTCGCTGTCTGATGCTGGTCAGTCTGATGCTCGGCTCCATCCTTTTGTCGATGGCCCCGGCTTCCGCCTCACGGGTAAAGACCTACCATGTCCAGCGAGACCCGCTCGATGTCGCCTCGGGTGACCTCGATTGTGACGGCGACAATGATCTGGTGACGGCCAGCGACATGGGCATGTTCATCTCGATTCTGTACAACGACGCCGGCGATTTCAGTGAAAGGCAGGACATCTGGATCGCCAACAACCAGTCTCGCCGAGCCGGCTTCTACGACATCGCGGACGCCTCGGCCGTCGAGATAGGCGACATCAACGGTGACAACAACCCAGACATCATCTACTTCAATGCGAACATCAGAGTGGTCGGCGGCGGCGCCGTGATGGGTAATCTGACGGTTCTCTACGGCGACTGCGAAGGCGGCTGGACCTCCTCCAACTCGATAACTGTCTCACCGTACATGATTGACATCAGGGTTGCTGACATGAATGATGATGGCGATGACGACATCATCGGTCTGTTCATCGACAGCACCATCGTCAACATGGTGCTCTCGGTCTATCACGGACCCGACCCGACGGCGGTGCAGAATCAGGCGAGCACGACGATGCCGCTCGGTGGTGCGACAGGCCACTACTACTACGGCATGGAGATCGGAGAATATGGCGAACAGTCACAGATCGCTCCGCCACCGAACGCCGGCACCTGCGACGACCTCGATGCCTGGATGATCACTGCGCCGGCCTACAACGGCCCTGCCGGTTTCGATGCGGGTGACTGGGACAACATCACGGTCGTCGAGTATGACTGTCTCACTGGGCGCTTCTTCGACCCGACGACGAGCCCCGGCAACACCCACGTGTTCGCGATGGGCACGCCGTACGACGGCGATATCGACATCGCCGACACCGACGCCGATGGGGTGATCGACATGGTGGCGATGACCGAGGGCTGGGAGCAGAACATCACCTACGCGCTGCGGAACGGCGCCAACTGGAACATCGGCAACAAGGCCGATATCGGGGACTTCGTCGGCGCATCTGTGACCATCGAAGACGTCAATCAGGATGGTCATGTCGACTTCGTAGTGCCGACGCTGCTGACCGTGACATCGGTCACATCGACCGGTCTGGGCAACCAGACCCTCCTGAACACCGACAATCTTCTCGACCTGAACACCGTCAACATCATCCTCTCCGATGGCAGCGGCGGCTGGGCCAGTCCTCAGTCCTTCAATGTCGGCCGTCGCCCGACGATCGTCATCGTCGACCAGTTGAGCGGCGGTGCGAACAGCGCTCTCGACCTCGCGGTCGGCCAGCGCGATTACACATTCTCCTACTCAGATGGCACTCTCTGGATTGATTCAAAGGGCTGGGCCGGCGCGGTCGACGCGGTCAAGATCGTCGAACTCGACGCGCAGGACGTCGGTATAGGCGGGCTGACCGTCTATCCGGCGACCTGGAATCCGGCGACCAGACGAGCAACCCTCGGTGAAGGTGTCCGTGACGTCAATGTGACGGTCCGCAACACCGGTCTTGAGACTATATCCGGCACGGTGAATGTCGAGGTGAGGGTCAGTGAGGTCACCGGGGGGACGGACACGGTAGTCTACTCGAACGACTTCGATGGCAATGTCAACAACGCCAACTGCGCAGGCTGCATGCTCGGCGGCGCGTCTCACACCGGCGAGTTCTCCGGCTCTCCGGATGGCACCTCGTGGCACCTCGAGAAGAACAACGCCACCGCTTCGCCGGATCCGTGGGAGGCGGACACCAACCCGACCGGTTACTACTGGGTGGGCGTACGCGACACCAACTCGACGAACGGCCAGTCCGAGACCGGCTACTACAACAATCAGGATGAGGTATTGGTTCTCTCGGGAATCGATCTGTCCCTCGCCGACTCGGCCTTCCTGGATGTCGATCTGATGTGCAGCGTCGGCTACTCGGTAGTCTACTATTCTAGCAACGGCATCGCCAACCGCATCGTCTACGACGACTCTTGCAGCATCGATGTCTGGTCGGAGGATGGCGGCTGGGATTCAGTCAACTACTTCGGCGGATACGACAACGACCGCTACCTGCATCTGAACAGCGGCTACTATCCCGAGCAGACCGTCAACAACAACCT
>CAUZSY010000037.1:0-11308 GCA_963582725.1 Candidatus Thalassarchaeaceae archaeon | reverse complement strand
GGAGGATGATACGTCTGGAACGCGATGCATCAGGTTTCGTGGTACCCAAGAAACACAGGAATCGCTTCCGAGAGCATTTCGGTGATGGAAAATCAGCAGAGGCGGTGTCGGATTATCTACGGATGATGGCTGAGCGAGAGGACTGGCTGAGGGCATGGGCCGAGCGCGTCGCAACGATGTTGGCATCGGGTGCCGAACCTTCTGAGACAGATGTGTTCAGAGAAGCTATGAGTCTGTTCAGCGGCCACATCTTGCATGACTGTATGACCGACTTCTCCGACATCCGAGCGGTGACCTTCGCTGGCCGGAGGGCCCGGTTCCCCTCACGCAGCAAGATGAAGAAGGAGTGGTCAGCGATATTCTCACCGATCGTCTTCTCCATCCTTGAAGGCCACGCTCGAGCGTAGATTCGCGCTGAGGGCGATGATCGCCAATGCGGCTGTGGTCTCAGGCGTCGAGGGCGGCGAGAACCGCGTCGTAGTCCGGCTCCTGGCCGGGGTTGTCGGCGACCCACTTCCAGGCCACATTGCCATTCTCATCGACGATGAACACCGACCGCATGGCGGCGGTGTAGCCGGAGATGCCGGCGAAGTCGTCGAGCGCGACTCCGTAGGCGTGCGTCATCACGCGCTGGTGGTCCGACAGGATCCGGAACTCGAGGCCGTTCGCATCGGCGAACGCGAGATTGGCGAACGGGCCGTCGACGGAGACGCCCAGCACCTCCACATTCGCGTCGTTCAGACGTGCTAGACTCGCCTGGAATGAGCACATCTCCTGCTTGCAGACGCCGGTGAAGGCGGCTGGGAAGAAGGCGAGCACGACCCTACGGCCGCGGTGCTCGGCGCCGGTCACGGCGTTCCTGTTCTGATCCAGCAGTTCGAAATCCGGGGCGTCATCGCCGACTTCCACCATGCTGCGACCACTGCCTCATTCGACTTGAAGGTGCGCCGACATTCTTCGTGCACCTCTGCACGTCGAATCAGCGGGCAGAAGTTGATAGCCCGAGGCGTCAGAGAATCGAATCCCATGCAGCCTGACATCAATGACCCCCTATCACTCACCCTCCGCCCCGTTCTGCTGACGCTGATCCTGTTGACCGCGGCGCTGACCGCCGGTCTGTCCGCGGATTCTACCGGTCTCGCCGGTCGCTCGGAATCATCTGAACCGGCTGACTCATCGTCGGAATCGCTGGCCAGCCAGCCGGCGCCGGCGCACGCCGACCACACCGGCACCGACAAGGTGCAGGTGGTCGTCTACGACATGGCAGGCGTCATGCAGGTGCACAACGTCAGTGTGCAGGATGGTTGGAACGCATTCAATTACACGCTGTCGGCGCTGGAGAACCTCAGCATCGCGATCAACTCCTCTGTCGATGCAGAGTTGGGCGGCTTCATCTCGAGCATCTTCAACGCTTCCGCCACTGAAGCGTTGGGCAACCCCCTCTACTGGTCCTGGGGACTCTTCCTGCTGAACGACACGACCGGCGCCTGGGACTACTCGACGAACGGCGCCTCGTTCGTCAACCTGAGCGCGAACGAGAGCATCGCGTGGGCGCCGACGCTGAACGGCACCTGGCTGAACGGATCGCTCGACGCGGAGATCGAAGCGCTGATCGAGGATCTCGCTGCGGTGGCCGAGCAGGCGTTGATGGACGCGTTATGTCCGAACGCGATGCATCAGGTGACCGTAGGGGCGAACGGAATCTCGTTCTCGGAGAGCGATCTGAACGCGCGGCTCGGTGACAGCATCTGCTTCTACTGGCAGGACGAGACGATGGCGCACAATGTCGTGCAGGTCGACGGCGCCGACTCGACGACGCCGAAGTCGGGTGGCTACGACAGCGGCGAGCCGTCGGTCAACGGCTCGTACATCGTCATCCTCGTCCAGTCTGGTAGCCAGCACTTCATCTGCGAGCCGCACGCCGCCCTCGGAATGCGGCTGACCGTCACCGTGACCGACCCGCTGGCCGGTCTGGATACCGATGTGCTGGTCGACGAGGGCGTGCCGGGCTTCACCGGCGTGCTCGGCAGCCTGGCGCTGCTCGGCGCCGCCCTCGCGCGGGCTCGCCGCGACTGATTCAAGCACCGCGACCCGCAGCCCTCCTCGAGCTCCTCTGCGGGCGGCGGCGCGCCAGCGCGGTCGGCGCGGGGAAGCCGGTGGCACGATCGATGGAAGGGAGGGGTATTCGGATGGATGGGCGAGCCGGAATCGCGGCGTCACGGTCGCCACTGCTGCTCGTCGGGGTGCTGGTCGTCGTCAGCCTCGTCAGCCTCGCCGGTCCGGGAGACCCGCCCCAGGATGAGCCGGGCTCGACCACTCAATCCATGATGTTCGACGACCAGTCAGAACGGCAGCATGCGAGTAAAGAGGAAGATGGTGGCGATGACACGGGGAACGGGACAGGGAATGCGACCGACCTCGCCGATTCGATCCCACCGGTCCGATGGAATGTGTCCTTCGACGCTGGGCCCATCTCGACGGCGCCGCTGGTGACGCTGCAGGGCGTCATCGTCGTCAAGGTCGGCGGTGTCCCGGCGAGTGGCATTCCCGGCGGCCTGCGCGCCTTCATCGCGGTGAACGGCACGCCGCTCTGGTCCGCTGACCATGTCGGCTCGACGAGCGGCTTCGAGATCGCACCGCTGCTCGCCACCGGCGGCTACCAGCACGACGGCTGTTCATCGCCGTCCGGGCTCGTCATCACCGGCTGGACTGACGGGGCCATCACCGCTCACCATCTGATGTCGGGCGAGGTGGCGTGGACGGTGCAGACCGAGAAGGTGAGCTGGGGTGTCACTTCCGCGGGTGTCATCGACAGCGAACTCTGGCTGTTGGCCGAGACCGAGGTGCTGAACATCTGCGAAGTCAACGGCACGGTGCTCGACCGGATTCCGCTGTCGCACGACGGTGTGCAGCAGACAGTCTACCGCGCCGGGATAGGCAACAGCGGCCTGCGGAGTCACTCTGCAGTCGCAACCGAGAACGCAACCCTGCAGATCATCGACAGAGGGGGAGGTGTGGTCATGTCGAGCACCGATCTGACGGATATCGCGAACCTCTCCGGCGATTGGAAGGTCCGCTCGAGGCCGGTCTGGTGGCAGTACTACCAGACGAACGGCTCCCTCGGTCATCTGATGGTTCAGATGACCAACGACAGTGACGGCCGGGTCCTCGCGCTCAATGTCAGCGAGTCGGGAGAAGTCATTCTGTGGCAGTCGGAAGAGACCACCTCCACCAGCGTGCTCACGCCGCCATCGAGATCATACGGATACTTTCTGATCACCGTCGAGGAAGAAATCGCGTACGGCTGGGGAGTCGGCGCGGAGGGGTTGGAGAAGCATTGGTTGGTCGATGTCGGAGGCACCGTCACGGGTGAAGTCACATGGACATCGGGTCTCTACTGCTTCCCGGTCAACGAGGCGGCCGGCTGGTGGACCGTCTGGGATTCTCGCACCAATCTGAGCATCCACGTCGAACCGGACCGAACGGGCTGGCTGACGGCCGGTTGCGGCAGCAGCGGATACGGGGGAGCCCCCTACGACCTCTATGCGTTCGGCAACGACGCCTCCTGGCTGGAGGCGCGCTTCAACGACCATGCCGCCATTCGGTTCGAGGCGCTCTACAACCTGTCCTCCGCGCGGCCCGGGGAGCATGAGATTCCTGTCAGCGTCTCGCCAGGCGAATCCGAGGCGACCGCGGCGTCCGCGGCGGAGGCGGCCGCGACAGCCGAGCGGAACGGCGCGCTGTTCGGCATCGTCGTCACCGCGGCCGGCGCCACCTTCGTGCTGTGGCGGATTGCCGGCCGGCGCCGGCTGCAGGTGCTCAGCGCGCTCTGGCTGGTGGCGCTGCTGGTGGCGCTGCCGGCGCTCGACGCCACGGTCGACGAATACGCGGCCGACCTGGTGCAATCGGAGGGCGACGCGCACGACGGCCTGCCGACGGTCTGGCACGACAGTCAGGTCGTCTGCTTCCTGCATTCACCGGACATCGCGCCGGCCGCCTACGCGGACGGCGTCCACCACGTCGCGGCGACGGGCGCGGCGGTACGCTTCGAAGCGGCCGCGAACGATAGCGACGAGCGCGGCGTCTGCATAGGGGGCATCCGTGATGCCGACACGGTGGCGCGGGCTACCGAGAGGGCGGCGGAGGTGGCGGGTCTGGAGTTGCAGTACGAGGGTTATGTGTTCGGTGACCTGCTGGTCCGGGTAGGCGAGGTCGATGCTGGTGACGGAGAGCGGCACTGGCTGTTCTGGCTGGACGGGGCGTATGGGACGGCGGCGGTCGACCGGACCGACATCGACAGCGATGCGGTGATCGTCTGGCGCTACATGACGGAGGTCGATGCGCTGGCCCTGGAGAATCCCTGAACCGGCCACCCGTTCACCGAGCTGCTACTGCCAACCGTTCACGGCGCTGCTGCTGCCCACTGCCTCCACTGACACACGACCCCATGTCATCGACCGGCTCACTCCGGCGTTCCGACGCCGGCTCAGGCCGGAACGATTGAAGAGGTGGCGCGCGAGGCGACGCGCATGCTCGGCGCGCACGCCATCATCGCACCTCCGCTGCTGCTCGCCTCGCTGGACGTAATCGTGCTGCTCGGCGCTCTGGCGGCGCTCTGGTCGATCGAGCGACGACTGCCGCGCGGCCGCGCGATGCTGTCGATGGTCGGCATGGTCTGCCTGCTGGCGGCCGCCCGCATCGTCTTCGCAGCGGCGCCGAACATCCAGCCGGTGACCGTCGCGATGCTGCTCATCGGCGTGCATCTCGGCGCCCGCCGCGGTTTCGCAGTAGGCGTCGGCACCGCCTACGCGTCGAACCTGGTGCTCGGATTCGGCCTGTTCGCGCCGTTCCAGGCGCTCGGCTGGGGGCTGTGCGCGGTCGCCGCGCACCACCTGCGCGGCTGGCTCTCGGACGAGTCGGGCGTGCGCATCGCCCGACTCGCCGCCGCCGGCTTCGTCGCCGGCTTCGGGTTCGACCTGTTCGTGTCGATGTACGCCTTCATCGGCATCGGCTCGCTGACGGCCTTCGCCACCTACCTGCTGCTAGGCCTGCCGTACGACCTGCTGCACGCGACCGGCAATGTGGTCATCGCTGCGTGGGCCGGCGCATGGTTCAGCACGCTGCTGCAGCAGCGCGTGCTGCCGGAGTTAGCCATCGACTCCTCCGGTTCGGCGGATGCGGTGACCGGGACCGACGATGGAGGCGCTCCGCGGATCGTCGACGGGGCGGACTCGGTCGCAGCGTGAGGGACAGCCGTCAAGGTCAGCGGGAGTTGCCAGCATGTCATCCGGCGACGACGGCGATGTGACGATGGCGCTGGTGACCCGCGCCGACCTGAAGTTGAGCATCGGCAAGGCGTGCGCTCAGGCGGGGCACGCCGCGGTCGAGGCGGCGCTGCGAGCCAGCCGCTCGAATCCACGGATGCTGGAGCGCTGGCGCTCCGGCGGGGCGCGCAAGATCACCGTCCGGACGCCCGACCTCGATTCGCTGCGTCGGCTGTTCGGCGAGGCGCAGGAGGCGGGACTCGCCGCCTACATGGTCCGAGACGCTGGCCACACGGAGATTCCCGCGGGCACCGTCACCTTCGTCGGAATCCTCGGACCGCGCCGGGCCGTCGATACGCTGATCGGTGACCTCTCCCTCCTCTGAATCTCGCCGCCGATCCTGGCATGATGGACCCGACGAGGATGCCGGGTGAGTCGGTGGGCTGAAGTCGAGGTGTGTGCGGGGGCTGGTCATGGAGAGAGGCCTGATGGTCCTGCCGATGCTCGGTCAGGTGGCGCTCACCCTGTTCGCCTACGCCGTCACGCTGAGGCGACGGGTCGGGGCGGTCAGGAGCGGCGAGATGGATGGATTGTACTTCAAGACGAAGCAGGTCGGAGAACCGACGCGCGCGGTCAAGCAGGGCGACGATCTGGTGCTGAACCTGTTCGAGGCACCGATGCTCTTCTTCGCCGGCTGCATCACCGCCATCGCGCTCGATGTGGTCGACGGCGTGCTGCTCGGCCTCGCCTCTCTCTTCGTGCTCGCCCGAATCGTCCACGCGCACGAGTACCTCGGACGCAATCGGATCGGCAAGCGCTTCCGGCCGTGGACCGCGGCGCTGGTGTCGATCGCCCTGTTCTGGCTCTGGCTGACCCGGCTCGCCCTCATCTGAATCCAATCGGTGAGCGAGGATAGGGCGGCTTCGCCGCTTGAAATACCGCGAGGTCGGTTGCATGCGCATGAGCGTGGAAGTCGCAGGAGGAGGGGCGTCGGAAGGGGTCGGAGACGCCGATCCGAAGTCGTTGTGCAACCAGTGGCGCAGCATCCTCTCATCGCATTGCCGCAGCGTCGACTGGCTCGAGCAGTACATCCACGAGAACCCGAGCCGAATCACCGACGGCGGCGAGCAGGTGTGGGTCCGAGGCGAACTCGCCCGCTACTCGTTCGACAAGGACTCGCTGCTGGCGACCATCCGCAACCAGTTCTCGTCGTCGGCCCTCGACTGCACCACCATCCACCGGCTGATCTCCGGCGAGGGCGCCGAGACCGAGGCGTGCATCCAGATATCCGGTGAGGTGTCATCTCCGACGGCTGACAGCATCAAGGCATTCCTGATGGGGCTGATCAACGATCACGTCACCTTCAGCCGCATCGGCACGCTGCGCACCGCGCTGCTGGAACTGTACGGCCTGCGCCACAGCCCGATCTCGGCCGTGCTGGCTGAATATCATGAGCAGCGCTACGGCGGCCGCCTCGACGCCGGCAACGGCATCATGGAGGTTGAAGGCAGCAACAACTGGGTCTGGCGCATCATCGAGCAGCCGGGGGGCGAACTCGTCATCGACGTGCTGGCGGAGCGGCGCAAGAACTGGCGCCGACTGCTGACGGGCAGTGAGGATGGCGCGCCGGAGCGCGACAACATCAGCCACCTGATGTGGCTGCTCTCCGAGTCGCCGCGGACGATGATCGAAGAGCCGTACCACTTCTTCTATGGACCCGGCTCGGGCGCGCTGATCGAAGTGGTCTCTCAGTTCCACGGGCCGCTGCGCATCGCTCTCAAGGAGCACGACCTGCTGTCACAGACCGCCTGAGTCTGAATGATATCTGAATACGGATTCTAATGGAGGTCGGAGTGATGGATGGACACGCGCGGGGCGATGTCGTCACGATCAGGTGCGCCATCCAGAACGATTTCCAGAACCGATTCAAGCCGCGACCCGCGGTGATCATGGAGATTCTCGGAGATTCCGTCCTCATCGTTCCACTGTCCTGCAGGTCCGGTCACGCGGTTGGCACATACATCGACGCGACCGAGCAGAACGGCTTGCAGGAGCAGTCGATAGCTCTGGTCCTCGACCGACAGTCGAGACCCGTCCACGACATCCGTCAGGAGATCGGATGCCTCGAATTCGGCGTCTTCGAGCGACTCCGACGTGACTGCGGCCTCTGACCGCTCGAAGTCCATCGAACTCCTGCGACTTGCGACAATTCAACCCCCCGGATGGGTCTGTGGGGGGAGTGCCGACGGACGGCCGAGGCACCGACCGACAATGGGACAGGGGGGATTCGGTGACGAGGTCAACGGG
Source organism: Candidatus Thalassarchaeaceae archaeon (assembly GCA_963582725.1). Taxonomy (GTDB): domain Archaea; phylum Thermoplasmatota; class Poseidoniia; order Poseidoniales; family Thalassarchaeaceae; genus CAUZSY01. The sequence goes on along the minus strand of CAUZSY010000037.1, from coordinate 3,737 downwards.
AGGCGTAGAGGCGGTGGATGAAGGGGCGCTCGATGAGGAAGTAGAAGCAGTAGATGCTGGCGTGACAGATGGCCGCGAAGACCAGTCCGGCCAGCGAACCCGCTAGCAGCGCGACGGCGTAACCGTGCCAGTTTCCGACCCCGTACATCGGATTGGCGAACCATCGGTATGGCCCCCCTCCTGTGAACTCGCCGTGCGCCCTCTCAAGGAACAGATCGCGATAGTAATACGTGTCCAATCCGACCACCCAGGTCGCCCAGAACTTCACCCCGAAGCCGGCGACGAACAGCGGCGCCGCGATCACCATAGCCGTTGCAGGCGATACCGGAAGAGAATCGGCTCCTATCAGCGCGGCGGCAGCGAAGCCGCTGCCGATGGCGAAGAACTGGAGGCCGCACAGCATCTCGAAGATGCGCCAGGCTCGCTCGTCACCCCACTTGTCGCGCATCCAGCGCTTGACGCCTGTGCCGAGGACGAGCGCGATGCCGAGGTAGTAGAACGCCCAGGTGGCGACGGCGAACGGTAGCAGCAGGTCGTGGCGGATGGCCCATTCGCCGACCAGTACGATGGCGACGATGGCTGGGATCCAGACCAGCAGTCGCCGGCCGGCGTCGAGCCGGACGCCGGTCATGCCGACCATGATGTCGACGGCCCGCCATGCTTTCCGAAGCGGCGAAGCGGATTCCATGCGCCGCCGCTGTGCCGAACGCGCATCATCCTTGCCGCCATGGCAGAGTGGAGGGAGGGAGCGTCAGGCTCATGCGGAGATGCGCGCACGCGAGGTTCGATGGCGGGCGCGGGCAGCAGCGGTTCGGGCAGCGACGAGGTGCTGGAGGCGGAGATCGCCGAGGCGGTCGTGCCCATCGACGAATCGGACGCGGTGATCATCGAGTCCGAGATCCGCGACCGCCGACAACTGAACGCGCTGACCGGCACATCGGTCGCCATCTGCATCGTGCTCATCTTCCTCAGCGCCACCATCGGCGAGTTCGCGGCGAACAATGACGGCGGCGACGCGGCGGTCGGCGACGGCAAGCACGCGCTGTTCGAATGGGACGAGCCGCGCTACATGCCGCGGGCCGAGGTGTGCATCGACGAGAACAACGGTCAGGACCCGGGCTACGAGGGCTACGGCATCGGCTACGAGCCGTCGCTGGCCATCGACAGCAACGGCAACATGTTCATCACGGCCCACAAGGACCTGCGCTGGGGCGGCGAGGAATCGCCGCCGCCGATCAGCCTGTTCCTCGGCAGCGACGCCGGTTTCTGGTACGCCTGCACGACCGATCGCGACGCCTTCGACCCGAACAGCGGCGACGTCCAGACCAGTTGGGACTACTGGGCGTCCTGGTTCTGGATCAGTACCGACAACGGCAGCACCTGGGGTCCTGGCGGCGAGTTCGACCCGACCCCGGGCTCGTCGGTCACCGCCAACTACCTCGCCGGCGCCTCCGAATGCCTCGGCGACGAGGGCGACATCGCGGTCGACATGAATGACCGCGTCTACTACCTCGACACGACCCTTGAGGACAACTGGTGGCACGTCTTCAGCGACGGCGGTGAGACCTACGACGGCGGCGCCTGCCAGCGGATGAACACGATGGCCGCCGACGACCGGCCGTGGGTCGCCGCCCAAGGCGACGGAATCGTCCACTATCTCGGCAACTCGGGCGCCCCACCGCCCGAGTGCACCGGCGACTCCGGCCGCTACTGGTACTACCACTCGGAGAACGGCGGCAACTCGTTCTCGCAGTGCTACGCGGTTCCCGGCGGCTGGTCGACGATAGCCAGCCAGCGCAACGGCTCGTACGTCCACATCGCGCAGGAGAACGCCGACTCGTCCAGCGGCCACGTGCAGGTCCGAACCAGCGCCGAGTACGGCCGCGGCACCGGCATCAGCGACGGCACCTGGACGGGTCCGGTCGATGTCGGGCCGCGGAACGGCAACTGTCCCGAGGGTTACCCGGTGGTCAACCTCAACGAGAAGGGAACGGTGGCGGTGATCTGGGCCGATTGTCCGGAGGGTGGGATCGGTCCGTGGGACATGTGGTTCGCGGTCTCATACGACAACGGCACCAACTGGAGCTCGTGGGAGGTGACTCCTATCGAGCGCGGCATCTCGATGTATCCGTTCGTCTCGATAAGCGAGGATGACCTCATCAGCATCGCTTTCTACGGCCTCGACTTCGAGGACGGGGGCCTCGAAGGCGACTATGTCGCGGGCGAATCGTGGTATCTCTACGCCGCAGCCACATTCCACCCTTGCCCCGCCGTTGACGAAGAGGGACCCTTCCTGCCCGGTTGCCAGGCGCAGCCGGCCAATGACTCGTGGCAGTTCGCCATCGCCGATCCGACGCCGCTGCACAACGTGACGGGGGCGGAGGAGTCGAACGGCGACGTGCACGCGCTGCACGACTTCTTCGAGACGGTGCTGTCGCCGGACGGCGATTGGATCGGCATCGCGTACCAGCAGAACGTCGGCGAGCATCCGTTCGAAGAGGGTGAGGAGCAGCGCTACATCAAGTTCGTCCGCGGCAACCTCTCACTCTGACCATGGATATCCTTCGCCGACCACTACGATGATTTCGAGGGCTGTGATCGCCGGGTCATCGGTTGTTTCCAACATTTCGAGAAATACATCATTCGACCCGATTCGACGATTGAATAAAGGTGGCCATCAGTGGTCTGGAATGTCCCGATGTCAGCGCTGCGGCGGGCCTATAGTCGGCAGCGGTTGCATCATCTGTCACACCCGTCGGCCACCGATGTGCCAGGGTGGCTGCCGGCGGCGGTTGTTGCGCGAACGGATGACGCCGCAAAGCAATTCGATCTGTCGCCAATGCTACCGGCGTCGGCAGAATCGGCGGGCTGAGGATTAGAGTTCATCCTCGTTGAGTAATGGTTATGAGGATATCATTTTCATTGCTTGAATCATGGTTTACATACCGTCATTCCAAAACCTGCCGGGTCACCCAAGAGATCGTGTGCATCTGGATGCCAAGCCCGGAGGCTATGCTGGCAAGAAGATCTACGACCCGACCAAGCCAGCGACCAGACATTTCCAGAACTGGCATGACAAGAACTCCGATTTCTCAGCCGACATGAGCCGCTCGAAGATTGATCTCTTCCTGAAGAGTCCGAGGGACTTCTGGATGCGCTACAACACCGGCTTCGCCGAGCAGATTTCCTCACCGATATGGACCATCAATAACCGGATAGGAAGCCTCGCCGAGGCTCACTTCGACGCCATCAGAGCGAGCATGGCGACTGGCATCATGCAGACGAGTCCACTGCTCGCCAGCACTCAGTTCGCCAACGCGAGACCCTTCATCCACCCGACCCAGCCCGATTTCATCGAGATCCTCTGCGGCCGGCGAGTCAATTCGTGGGCTCATGTCAGAACATTGGGCGTGCTGTACCAGCGGGCCGTCGATGCGCATGCAATGCTGAACGTGTACGGGGAGCCCGACGACATCCTGGAGATGGAGGGGGAGGATGGAGAGCCTGTTCTCGTCATCATCGACTTCAAGGCGGGTAGCAAGAACCCGGCGAAATTGGACCACTCGAAGTGGTTCACCGACAAGTTTCACGTCAGCTACGTGCTGCAACTGGAGTTCTACGCCTGGCTGCTGGAGCGCATCATCGCGAGGGACGGGCTGCCGCACAGGGTACATCCGGTCGGAGCCAACATACACCTCAATGTCGGGCAGGGTCAGGCTGACCTGTTCCCCGGCGGC
>CAUZSY010000036.1:0-11312 GCA_963582725.1 Candidatus Thalassarchaeaceae archaeon | reverse complement strand
AGCAGCGCAAGGACCGGCGCCACCACCGCGGCGACGACCGGCAGCGGCAGCGCGACCACCCGCCGATGCGACTCCGCTAGACGCGGCGCCGTTGAAGCGCGACCCAGCGAAAGCGACCTGTTCACTCAGTCGATTCTTTCCCGGGTGCCCGAGAGAGGTTCGCTCCGTCCGCAGAAGGATTCGAGCGGTCGAGTTGAAGAACCCCGGTCGCCCGCCGGCGGCTCCGGAGGCGAGAGACGTGCAGGCGGTCATCGTCGGTTGGCGCGAGTGGGCGGCCCTGCCTGATCTCGGAATCAGCCGTCTGCCCGCCAAACTGGACACCGGCGCGCACACCTGCGCCCTGCACGCCGTCGACATCGAACCGATGGACACGACGGTCGGCGCATTCGTTCGATTTCGCCTCGATGAGGGCGGACCGACGATGCTGCACCGCCTGCACTGCTGGCGCTCGGTCCGCGACGCTGGCGGCCACTGCAGCCTGCGCCCGGTCATCCGAACCGAACTGAGTCTGGCTGGCAGAACCCTGTCCGTCGACATCTGTCTGGCCGACCGGTCCCGCATGAAACACCGCCTGATCATCGGTCGGCGGGTGCTGCGACGAGGCTTCGCTGTGAATTGCGGCCGCGAACACCTGCACGCTGCATCCGTGCCACTCTCAGCCCACCCTGCCGCCGGCCTCATGGGTGGCATCCGATTCAAATCGGACGAGGCGGACCTGCCCCGGCTGGCCAGAGCGGGCGCCGCCGGCGTCCGCCGCTGAGCGACGCCGTTCGGACATCGACACAACCGAGCCCGCCGGGCCGTGGCGCAGCGGTGGTGCAGGAGCGGCGACCGCTCACTCTTCCTCGGCTGCTAGGATGCGCTGCTCGACCTCTGTCATCTGGCCCTCGAGATGGTCCAATCGCCCCCCGAGTTCCATCTTGGCGGCGATCTGCAGCGGCACCGGCAGCGTGGTGATCGAATCCATCTCGTAGCGCAGCGCGTGCAACTCGGCCGCCGTCCGCGCCCGGATGAGGGCCAGCGCCGCTTCGAAGTCCTTCTTCCTGACCAGCCGTTCGCCGCGCTTCTGAGCCAGCCGGTCGAGCAGTTCGATCGGATCGTTGCCACCCGAACCAACGGAGCCTAGTTCGCCACCGCTGCCGCTTGTCGAATAGAACAACTGCGAGAAGGTCGCCGCCAGCGTGCCGACCAGCCCGATGCCGATAAGCATCAGCGCCGAGGCGATGATCCGGCCCGGCACCGTTATCGGCGTCTGGTCGCCATAGCCGACCGTGGTCGTAGTCACGATAGCCCACCAGATCGCGGTCGGGAAGTCGTGGATGATGCGGCCGCAGTTATCGGGTATCTGAATCATACCGAGGCAGAGTTCCTCGTAGCGGTGGTTCTCGAACACATAGACAAAGAACGCGCCGGCGATTATCAGCGTGAACACGATGGTGAACAGGTGACCTATCTGGCGCTCGACCGTCACTTCGGTGGCCCTCTGAGTCGCACCGATCAGGCGCAGCACGCCGCTGAAGGCGCGAACCAGCCGCAGGAAGCGCAGACCGGTGCCAGCCGACAGAACCGGGATCAGTGCGAACACCATCGGCACCATACCTAAGAACTCCCAGCCATGCGTCCTCCACCACCACTGCTTGTCGATGCAGCGGGAGTAATCCTCCAGCAGATCGAGGAAGAAGAACAGCACCATGACGAAGTCGATGAAGGCCAGTTGCCACCAGAGGGTGATGTCCGTCTCGAACAGATTCTGCTCCATGTCGAGCACGATGATGGCGATGTTGGACAACGTCAGGACCAGTATCAGGTAGTCGTTGGCCCACCACGGCTGCTCCAATGTGGTGTACTTCTCGTCCTGCGTCTCTTTCGGCACCGTGCTGCCGACAGCGCCACCCTCTGATGATGATATCGCCGTATTCCGGCGTCCTCAGAACCGATGCCGCACGTCACTCATACGCCAGAGATCAGGACGCTGCCCCTCTTTGAAGAATAACCGTCACCCAACCGCACACCGACCTCTCCTGATATCCTCCCTGGACATCCGCCTATGGTGAAGCGTCGAAACAGCCATTCCCGGGAACGGCCGCCCGGACGGCGAGCTGCCGGTTCGTCCGGCTGACCAGTATGGCCGTGTTGAACGCCGAGATGCGGGGGTGGAAATTCTCTCTCGGGGTATCTGCAACTAGCCTAACAACCGCATGGATATGTGATGCGGCTCTACATACCACCCATAGGCGCATTGAGGTGGCACTTGAAGCGGAGGATTTGTCCAGAGTGCTCGAAACGGTCGCGAATGACATGGACTGACAACCTTCATATGGTTGCGGGGCAAGGTGAATCCATGGCAACATTGTTCTCTTACGGGGCGATTGACAAGGAAGCGTATGCGAGGATTCTGGCGCATGTCGCGATGGCTGACGGGGTCGTCGTGAAGGAGGAATACGCGCTGCTCGAAGGCCAACTCGGCCTGATTCTAGTGCACCCTACGGTACGAGAGCACTATCGCCGCTTCATCAAGATGCAGTTCACCGTCGAGGAGGTGACCAAGGGCGTGGATAGGCGGACACTGATGTACGCACTGCGCGATTCGGTCCTGATGGCTCGCATCGATGATAACTTCCACGAGGCTGAGATCGAGAGCGTCATGGGCATCGCAGCGGCGGCCGACGTCTCCCGAGAACGAATCCGCGAGATCGACGAATGGGTGAAGCAAGGCATCCGATGGATCCACAGCGGCGACATGCTGAGCACGATTCCCCTCGACGAGGACGAACCAGAGTGAAACCAAGGATTCGGGGCGACTGAGTCGTTGTGTTGAAGTCATATCAGAGACTGGCGTTGACCCATCTGACACCACCCCGCAGTGGGAAAGGCCTGTCGGAGGTGCATCCACCATGTCTGCGCAGAAAGGGGCGAGTCCGGTCAGCTTGAACGGAAGTGGGGCATCGAAGATAGAACCGAAGTTAGCGGCCAAGCTGGCCAAGCAGTCATACCATCTGGTCGGCGAGCACGGCGGCGTCAAGGTATGTCACTGGACCAAGGAGAATCTGAAGAACGACCGCTCCTGCTACAAGGGCACCTTCTACGGCATCGACAGCGGCGGCTGCATGCAGATGGCGCCGAACGTCGACTCCTGCAACCTCGCCTGCACCTACTGCTGGCGCGAGCCGCATTCCAAGACGCTGAATAGGATAGACGACGACCCGGAGCATCTGTTCTACGAGTCGGTCAGGGCGCACAGACGGCTGCTGACCGGCTTCAAGGGGCACAAGGATGTGCCTTTCGAGAAATGGCAGGAGGCCCAGACGCCGAAGCACGTGGCGATCTCGCTGAATGGCGAGCCGACGCTTTATTCACGGCTCGGGGAATTCCTCGATGTCTGTCATCAGCACGGCGTCTCGACCTTCCTGGTGACCAATGGCAGCCTGCCGAAGGTGATCGAGAACCTCGATCCGTTGCCGACCCAGTTGTACATCAGTGTGGATGCGCCGAACGAGGCTCTGTTCAATCGGCTCTGCAAGCCGAAGTTCGACCACCGCGCCTGGTGGAAACTGCAGGAAACCCTGGAACTGCTCCCCTCCCTCGACACCCGCACGGTCTGCCGTCACACGCTGATCAAAGGCGAGAGCCTCGGCCACCACGAGGAGTACGCGAAGCTCGACGCCATCGCCGACCCGATGTTCATCGAGGCGAAGGGATACGTGTACGTCGGGCACAGCCGAGAGAATCTGACCATCGACAACATGCCGAGCCATACCGATGTGATGGATTTCGCCGAGCGGCTGGCGCCGCTGGTCGGACGCGAGGTGCTGGCCGAGCGGCGAGAGAGCCGGGTCGCTCTCATCGGTCGCGAGATGATTCCAGTGACCCTGCCGACCGCGACTCGGTCACTGCCCGACGACCTCGGTATCGCGAAGCCGCAGTCGTACAAACTGCCATCGCTCTGAGGGCCTCTGAGGTCGCCGTCATCACCAACTGGATCTGGTTGCTGGAAAGCGAAGCAGGTCGAGTCCCCTCAACTCAGCCGTGAGTTCGACCACAATCCACTCGCCTATCGGCTTCAGGCCTGAAGGAGGTGGGTCACGCAAGGAACTGTTGCATCAGGTGAAGACGGCAAGCCCAGCCTTTCAGCATGTCAGTTTAATCAAGACCACGACCCGTCGAACACCTATGAACGGAGCCTGGTGCGTGTTTCGCAACTATGCCGCCCATGCCGATGAGATAGGAGGTGACCTGACCGACTATCCGCTGTTCTTCCTCAAGCCACCCAGCGCCATGGTCGAGGCTGACTCGCACGGCAACAACGTGGTGGCTCTACTCGCCCCCTCCGAACACATCGATCATGAGGTCGAGATGGCGATTCGACTCGGAGACGACCTTCGACCAGCGGAGATGTGCGTGGCCGTGGACACGACCAACAGAACCCGGCAGGGGCTTGCCAAGCAGAAGGGCTGGCCGTGGTTGGAGGGCAAGGGGTTCCGCGGGTCGGCGGTGATGGGAACCTGGGCCAGATTTCGGGCAGGCCCCTTTGAGATAGGCCTGTCGCTCAATTCCGAGGTTCGCCAGTGCTCCAGCACCTCCCTGATGATACATGACCTCGACTCGCTTCTGACCACCCTCAACGAGTGGTACGACCTCTCGCCTGGTGACATCATCTTCACCGGCACCCCCGAGGGCGTCGGCCCGATGCAGCCAGGAGATCATATCGATGCCTGGCTGAAGGATGGCGACGAAGTGCTCAGCACCTTGGCAGCAGAGGTTCGCTGATCAGAGAGCCAGCGATTCTCGCCGGACGAATTCCCTGTCCGGCCGCAGTGGATTCCCATCATCCGGGATTCGCCCGACCATGATGTCTGCCAACATCCTGCTACACGCTCCACTGGCCATGATTCCATGTCCGGAATAACCGCAATTGAGCCACAGCCCCTCGATCTCGCTGGCCCCGATCAGCGGCATATGGTCCGGAGTCATCGTGTATTGGCCGGCGACGACTTTCCAGTCGGTCTCTGCCCGGTTAATATCCGCCCAGAACGGCGTGATACGGCACACCGAAGCGGGACTCTCAGGATCCAACAACCTCTCCCTGAATGATTCGTCCACCTGTACGGGATCGGCGGGCGCTGAGGCTGGTTCTGCAGAATCGGTGTGCAGGAGGTACGCGCCGCCGAGTGCCGGACGCCAGTGGGCGCCGGTCTCCTCATCGATGACCATCGGGGCTCCTTTGGGAATCATAGGGGCGTTGGAATTGATGAGTTTCTGCCTTCGGACGGTGGAGAGTGGAAGGTCGAGTCCGACGGTCTCGGCGACCGGTCCGGTGAAGGGTCCCGCAGCGAGCACGACCTGTCCGCATGCGACATCACCCCTGCTCGTCGAAACACCACTGATCCTGTCATTCTCCACCAGCAGTCGTTCGACCTCGCAATCGAGGACGACCTCCGCTCCGCTCTGGGCCAGCAGAGCCAACGCGAGAGCGCGCGGATCGATGAAACCGTCTGCTTGTCGGAACCGGGCCTGCAGAACCTCACCGCTGATGTATGGGAATCGCTCTCTGACCTCGTCACCACTGAGAAGTTCGACATCGTCGAGGCCCCAGCCTCGCTGCAGTTCCACCAGTCTCGCCTGTCTTTCGAGACCCCCCTGTTCGGTGGTGCACCAGAGGTATCCCTGTCGCTTGATTCCAAGGTCGAATCCCTCTCGCTCCAACTCGTGGAACAACTCGATTGACTCGGTGATGAGAGTGATCTCCGTAAGATTGTCGAACTGGAGCCGGAACCCCCCTGTCGCTCTGGGCGTGGTGAGTGAGGCCGGTTCGGCCCGTCTTTCGAGAATCACGCTCGACAGACCCCTCTTCGAGACATGGTACGCGGTGGCGGCGCCAACGACTCCACTGCCGATGATCACCAAATCAGCAGAAGCAGGCGGCTCTGGCATCGTCCGCAGTTCCATTCGGTCACCAGAGGCGCCGAGTGTTGGGTGGATTCATGGAGGTTAGGGTGGTTGATGCTGGAGGCTGGGACCCCTCAGAAAGTGGCATGCGGTCGGACCCTTGAGCGTCCGGACACAGGATGGCCTATATCCAGACATCACCAGATGCGGTTAATTCGCCTTCTGTATTGCCGGTATTTACAACTCCGCGGGGTTCGATAAGCATGATTTTGCATTCAGTTTCAGCACGAGGTTTGTGCTCAACCCCTTTCGGAACCACATACATCTCCCCCTCATTCAACTCTACAGTTTCATTCTCGAACTCGATTTTCATCTTACCCTCAATAACGATAAAAACCTCATCAGTACCTTGGTGATTATGCCAGACGAAATCGCCTTTGATTTTTACCAATTTAATTTGATAATTGTTCATCTCTGCTATTATTTTTGGAGACCAATGGTCTGAAAACATAGATAATTTCTCTTTCAAATTTATTTTTCCCATACGTTCCCTACCCTTTTCCTAGGACGCGGGTGTGGTTTTTCTGCTTACCTGAGCCGAAAAGAAAGTGACCCAGTAAGAGGTTGTACATTTGGTGGACTGATTGTGAGAATCAGAGGGGAAGATTCCATCATGCCTGTACGAAGGGCGAATCATTCCTCGGCGAGGTCGGGCGAGGCGATAGGTGGATCGGAGCCGGGACCCGGGCTGCTCGATGGGTATGCGGAGGAGACGGAGTCGCCGTCATCGCCAACTGGATCTGGTTGCTGGAAGGCTAGGCAGGTGGCGAGGATGACCGAGAGCAGGATGCTGATGCTGAGCAGCCGGCCGGTGTTCCGGGCCGGCGGGAAGTGTGCCAGCCCGAGCAGCAGGAACACCGAGATCGATGAGGCGGCAGCCAGCCATCGAGCCGATGTGTCTCGCCAGGTCGGAGCGTGCGGCGCACTCGCATGCGACAGGTAATCCGCCGCGAAGCCCATGCCGAGCAGGACTGCCGGCGCCGTCTCGACGCCCCTGCCACCGGTCAGGCTGGCGATGCCATCGACCGCGATGCCGATGGCGACAGCACCGACAGCGATCCTGATCGCACGAGCGGGTGATCGCACGACGAGCAGCGAGACGATGAGGACGGCGACGCCGGCGCCGGCGATCTGGAAGACTCGACTCCTATCGAAGTCACGAGCCAACGATGCACCGGTGACGAGTTCGCCGCCCAACTCACCGGACAAGCCTTTCTCGACGAGCAGTGATTCGAGATCCGATTGGAACCGAAGCGCGGCGTCGGCGTCCTGGCTGTCGAGCAGAATCGCGATCGCCACGCCGGTCGTCACGCCATCTCGCCGCAACCGTGCGTCCTGCTGGAACAGCGAGGCGGAATCGCGGCTCGGAAGGCCATCGATTGTCGATGATCCAACGGCTCCTGCATCGAGTGGTAGACCGATGACCATCGGCCGTCGTACGACACCGGTGTCGAGGCTTATCACGCTCGGGTGATCGCCGATCTGCCGTTGCAGGTCGAGCACCGCCTGCAGATCTTCGGTCGAGTCGCCGTCGACATCGACGGCCAGCCATGCGATGGTGCTGGAGGCGAGGACATAGCGGGACTGAAGATCGTACAACTCATCCAGTTCGACATCATCGGCTGGCAGGAACTGCTCCACATCGAGCACCTCGACGCCCGGTGGAGCGATCAGAGCGACGCTGGCCAGCAGGAGAAGTGCAGTCGGCCAGAGAGCGGTAGATAGCCGGGATGAGACAGGGATGGGTGAGACATCGGGCTGAATCTGAACGGGGCGCCGACCGAGATAGAACTCCTCGAGGAGGAACCTGGTCACCAGCCAGTCGAGGACTATGCCGAGCACCATGACGAGACCTAGGGATCTCTGCGCGCGAATCGGCGACAAGAAGGCGAGAGAGACAGCCGCCACGGTAGTGATCATGGCAATGAATAGCATGCTGCGAACCTCGTCGCGTTGCCTCGATGATCTGCAGTACCAGAACGCACCGTCGACCGCGACGCCCATGATGATGGGTAGAGCAACTGCGTCGAGCACCGACAGGGTGTGGCCGAACATCGACAGGATGCCGAGACCAGAGGAGATCACAAGGGCGACTGCCGCCAGAGTCACAGCCGCGATCAGTGGGTCCCTCAATCCGAGCACAAGCATGCCTAGCAGCAGCAGGAACGAGGGCAGCAGGATCCTCTGAAGATCATCCTCAGCGATCTGCTTCGACTTCTGGAACAGCATGTTCACGCCGACCGCATCGAACTGGAACTCGGTCGCCGCCGATGCCCGCTCGGCCCACTCCGACAGAGTCCCCCAGTCGGTAGGCCCATCGACTGTGCTCTCCATTTCGACCAGCCAGAGGATCTCATTCGCAGCCGGCGGCTGACTGGCGTCCGAACCGGCGAATGACGGGCAGGCGATGCCAGGATTCCCGTCTCGAGGCAGCAGCAGGAGGGTCGCTTCGAATGCGGCGACCTCCTCGGCGTTCGCGGCATCACCACACCAGCCACCTTCGATCGACGGTTGCAGGACATCCGCCCACTTTGTCGCATCTCTCAGGGATCGATTCCTCGATTCCAAGGCGTCTGACCAGCTGCTGAACGGCGTGTCGAGACGAACGATGGCCACCTCGGTGGCCCGCCATTCTAGCCCTTGTCCCGAGGTGTTAAGCATCTCTGATTCGATCTTGAGGAGGCTCTGGACCCGACTGGGGTCTATATTGGTCAGCGAGCCACCTTCGTCGTGAGTGATTCGCAAAACGAGTTTGTCCATAGGCTCTTCTACCGACTGACTCGTGATACGCTCCCATGCCGGATCATCAAAGATGATCTTCGTCGACAGTTCCGGTTCGACCGGATAGGCCAGCAACAGGGCGGAGCTGGCCAGCAAGCCGACCAGCAGAGGGATGCGCAACCGCGCGGCCCCTGCGCTCAGGTCCATTCCGTCCACTGACCGGTCTCCGGGTCGCGCCACCACCAACCGCCACTGCCCGCCGGGTATTCAATGACCTCGTAGCCATCCTTCCACTCACCACTCACATTCGGGGGTGGCTGAGATGAGACAGGCGGTCCTGCTGCAGGACCGACCGAGGCCATGGCTGCCGTGCTGGCCGCCCTCTTCGTGGCTGCGCCTGTCTCACTCCACATCTCAGCGGTCGCATCATGCTCTTCGTGGTAGGGGTCATCTGAGCCACGATTCCGCATCATCAGGAGAGCGACGGCTGCTGCGCCGATGACCAGAATGACGAGTCCGGCGATGAGCAGAGATGTCATGGGAATGGTCACCGCCGACTCGACTGCCTCTTCCTCGACATCGGCATTGTCACCGATGCCGTCACCATCGCTGTCAGCCCACTCATTCGGATCGTTCGGGAATGCGTCCTCATTGTCGCCTACGCCATCGCCGTCGGTGTCTACGCTCTCGTCCGGATCGTCGGGGAACGCGTCATCGTCATCGGGGATGCCATCACCGTCGCTGTCGGTGGGAAGGACCTCACCATCGGTCGTGGTGCCCATGTCTGTCACGAGAAGGATCAGTGCCACCTCGTTGTAGTTGAGGCCGGTGACCCTGAACATCAGGGTGCCAGCTTCCATCTCGAAGGAAGCCTGTCCGTTCTGATCGGTGATCTGGCCGAACAGCCGCTCCTCGCCTCGCAGCAGAACGACTGAGAGCCCCTCGACCGGTTGGTTCGCCTCGTCGAGCGCGGTGATGACGACGATGTCACCTGGTTTCGGGTTTGCAGGACTGAAAGTGACCGTGAGATTCTGGATGCTGGGCGGCTCCGGGTTCGGTGTCGCCACCTGTGAACCGAATGCAGAGACGATGTTCGCATCGCCGCCAGAGCCGACCTGCGCGACGCCTATGACGGTGTAATCGGCGATCGGCGACGCCAGGACAGGCAAGCGCAGATCGGCGCTCGAGCCCTGACCCCATGCGACCGAATCGAGGTTGCTGAGGATGTCATCGATGATCTCGAATACCTCCGAATCGGTCAACTCGACGTGATCAGAGCAGAGCTCTTTGCTGCCATCGTGCCATTCAATAGCGGTCTTCCCCTCCTCTTCCGAGAGGTTGAATCTAATCTCTGAACCGTAGGCTGTTCCGGTGGACAGGATGTACATCGACTCGTCGGACGGGTCTAGCTTGAAACTCGCCACCTTCTTGTTCCCTGCCTCGGACTTCCACTCCTCGGTCGGCTCGACCAGAGTCCCGTCGGCCGTCGTCACGACGGTGTTCGATGTGTTGAAACTAGCCGCAGGAGGCAGGTACTCGTTGTTCGGGTTGTGTGATATCGCGATTTGGACATTGCTGTCGTACTCGCCGGTCGTCCAATCATGGCCGCGCTCCTCCATCCAGATCTCGACACCCTCGCAGATCCGCTCCATCTCCTGCTCGATGGCGATCCAGCCGACCTCCTCCCTGACACCAAATTCGGCATTGCCCTGATACAGGGCTTCCGTGATGGTGGAGAAATCGATCGATGCTGGATCGAAGCCCGACTCGGGGGCAGCGAGCACCAGGATCCGAGAGGCGTTCTCGCCGTCCAGTGCGATGTTCGTCGTCTGATCAGGACCGAGAATCTTAGACATGTTCTCCTCAGTGCTGGTCATATTCAGAGCGGTCGGGTCATTCAGCAGCAGTCCCACGTGGATGGCGGTAGGGAACAGGGAGCCATCATCGATGGCGATGACGGTGACGATCGAGATCGGTGCTCTGATCCGAATCTCTTGGGAACGCTGAGTATCGCCGGTCTCGAACTCCAGTTCGAAAGTCTGTCCCTCGCCCTCCGAGACATCCAGCATGTTGCTGAAAGCACCGTCCGGCGCATCTGGGAATGCATCCGAGAGATTCACCGGCGAGATTGTGAGTTCAACGTCGAATACGCTCTCAGGCATGTCGCTGGCGAGGACATTGATGGTCGTCAGACCGCCTGAGTCCGGCTCGACGGTGTAGACGGGGAGGCCTGCGAAATGGGTAGCCAGCGTAGGACCTTCGATGGTCAACATGCCTTCGGTCGCAGCGACCAGATTGAATCCGACACCGGTGATCGAATTGCCGATACCCGGTAGCATCACCTTCGATTGGACGATAGTCAGGTAGACACCAGGCAGGGTAGGATTGACCGTCATGCTGATTCGACCTTGGGCATCTGATTGCAGGATCTCCTCGGTCATCACCTCGAGCGGTCCGCCGGTGATGAATCCGTCGATGATGTCGGTCGAGGGCGTGTGAGAGGTACGCATCCCCGGCAGATCGCACCAACCCCTCTCGTAGTGGCCCTCCATCCTCTCCTCGTCGTCGTCGTGCCAGTAGAATCCCTGATTGATTCGGTAGTTCATCGAGTGGTTGACCTTTCCATTCGCATCGTCATAGTGCAC
>CAUZSY010000035.1:0-11541 GCA_963582725.1 Candidatus Thalassarchaeaceae archaeon | reverse complement strand
CGTCACCGAAGTTGGCATAAAACAAAATATCGTTAGTAATACTGGTAATGACCATGTCTGGATATGGGTCATCGGTCAGCAGACCCCATTCGACATCTTTGGTACTGAACTCATCTTCAGCGGTCTCATAGTATGGTGTGGGTGAAAACGTTCCATTCTCGTTCAGATAGATCTGATCATTCGGCTTGAATGTATACCAAGAATTCCCGCTGGTCAGGTCAAGATCGCCGTCATTATCGATATCAGCCCAAGCCATTGCCGTTGAGTCTCGCTGTCCGTGACCCCAATCATACTTCTCTTCACTGAATGACGTGCCATTCTCATTTGTGAATATCGCAACTTTGTGATTGCTCCCAGAACGAGCGAAATCGAGATCACCATCACCATCGAAATCACCCAGTCCCATCTCCATCGTGTTAGCATGCGGTATCACGAAATCTGGTGAATCCATGCCCGCGAAGCCCTCGGTAAGTAAAGAGCAGGTGGGCCTGTAATCCTGACAGTTCGAGGGTACTAAGGGCGCAGGGACCGCCGGATGGTTCGGCATCGGGTCATTCTCGTTGTCCCAGCCATCGCCATCAGAATCATTCACAGATACGTTGAACCTGGTCGCTGACGGTTGCCACCATCTGTTGGATAGCAGATTGTACCCGCCTATCGAGAAATCCTCAGTGCTCTCTTCACCATCAACCACACCTTTGATCTCATCCTCTTCCTCACCAAGAACATCACTGCTGGAATCTGATAGCATGAATGAGGCTTGACTCAGCATCAGAATCACAATGCTGAGGATGGTCAAACGAGAGAGAAAGGCTCTACGGGTTTCCCACATGCATGTGCGAGTAAGGCAATCCCGCATCAATGTTTCACCGATAAAACGACGAATATATGCTGTACTGACTACTCACCTCCCGGTGCTCAGGTCTGCGGTCAGACTGCTGTTTCAATGACGATTGATGGGCGAACTGAAGTGCTTCGGTCGGCTGACCTATCGGCGATCATATATTTCCACTCTGCGAAGAATATATCTCGGTATGTCGGAGTGAATATATTCAGAATCTCCTGCGCAGAAATCAAGACATAGGCCAGCCCGCGTCCGGACGCACGAGTGTTCAGGATAACAGGGCAATGACAGCGATCCGTGGATTGGACGCCAGCGAGGAGAATGTCTCGGTTCGGAGCGACGTCAAAGGTCGGCGCTCAGCAGACAGCCGTCCTTGCGCCGATCGCTGCCGCCGACGTAACCGCCATCACCTGTCGGCATGACGACCTGCGCGCCGCCGAACTGCAGCGCGTCTGCGACCTCGACAACGTGGCCTCGCTCGACCAGCCCCGCGGCGTCGAATCCAGCCTCGACGAGCAGCCGATCGCCGCCGGCGACGAACCAGCGGGGCGCGTCGCAGGCCGCCTGCGGCTCATCTCCACGAAGCAGCATTCGTGCCAGTTGTATGTGCCCCTGCGGCTGCATCGGCCCCCCCATCAGACCGAAGGCTGCGAAGGGCAGGCCGGAGCGTGTGAGGAAGCCGGGGATGATGGTGTGCAGGGGGAGTCTGGACGGGCCGACCTGGTTGGGATGGCCTTTGGTGAGCACGAATCCAGAGCCACGATTCTGCAGCGAGATCCCAGTGCCGGGGACCACCACACCCGAGCCGAATCCCATGTAATTCGACTGGATGAAGGAACACATGCTGCCATCAGGAGCACCGACAGCGAAGCAGACCGTTCCCCCATGTCGCGGATGCCATCTGGCCGGTGAGGAGGCGTGCTCTCCTATGCCGCGAGCCAGAGTTCGCAGATCATCCTCTGCCAACATCTCGGTAGCCGATCTGGTCATTCTCTCGGGGTCAGCGACCGTCGAGTAGAGGTCGGTGAACGCAGCCTTCATCGCTTCGATCCTGCCGTGCAACGAGTCCTCGATCAGCCCACAGACCGCCGCCGCCTGCAGGGCCGCTATTCCCTGTCCGTTCGGTGGCAGTTGCCACATCTCGCCCCCCCAGGCCGGCACCGAGAGCGGCGTCACCCACGATGCGGAGACACCTGCGAGATCCGCCTCATCGAGCAACGACGCCGCCGCGACCCGTCGCGCCAACTCTCCCCGGTAGAGCTCATCTCCTTCGGAGACACCGATGTCCCACAATGTGCGGGCAAGTTCTGGGTTGCTGAACATGTCACCTTTCGCGGGGGTTCGACCACCTTCTGCGAAGGTCGTGAACCAGACCGAGAGATCCTCCTGAGATCGCTCGAAGCGACTGAACGATCTACGCCACAGTTCCGCGATGTGTTCGGTCACTTCGAATCCGTGATGAGCGACATGGACGGCCGGTGCCATCAGTTCAGGGAAGTCCAGACGGCCGAAGCGGCGCCACAACTCGACCCAGCCGGCGACCTGGCCGGGGGCGGTGATGGGCAGGATCCCGTCGAGAGGAATCTCGCTCATGCCTGCGAAGCTAGAAGCGGTGAGCGCCGACGGGGAGCGACCTGATGCGTTGAGTCCAGACAACCGCTCGCCATCCCAATACTGCGCGAAGGCATCGCCGCCGATGCCGCATCCGGTGGGCTCGACGACAGTCAGCATCGCCGCCACTGCCACAGCCGCATCCGCCGCGCTGCCACCCGACGCCAGCGAGGCCAGACCGGCCTCGGCCGCCAGTGGATGGCTCGCCGCTATCATCGCGTTCGGCTCACTCATCGATACTCGACCGACACCACCGCCACATCACTCTGCCGAACCCAGCCGAGATGGCAGCAGGGCTGTCGGGCGAGGTCATCTCCGATGCGATTCGAGTTAGAGGCCCGGGGTTCGCAGGGTTGAGGGGTGAGCGGCCGCGGGCTCAGAAGAAAGAGATGTTGAAGACGAGCGCGGACGGTCCGATGAACAGAAGAGCCGACAGGAGATAACCGAGTATCGAGCCGCCGTTGAGCAGCGGCAGCCCAGCCTGCGGCTTGCCTCTGGCGACCTGGGTCATCAGTGCGAGATAACCGAACAGGCCACCGATCAGCGTGCCGATGGCGACCATCATCGGACCGTCACCGTAGCCGAGCATCGAGGTTCCTTCCGGCAGCCATGTCAGGGCGCTGATGACCAGGATGCCCGGGAAGATCACATCGCCCAGTCCCATGAACATCGCTTCGGCGCCGCCCTCCGACTCCTCGGCATGCTCAGACATCACCGTCTGTTGCATCCCTTCGAACCGGTCAGCCGCCAGCGCCTCGCCGCTGGAGTCCATCGAAGTCTCCTGCCCGGAGAGTGCTCCTGCCTCGGGTGCCCCAGCCTCTGGTTCACCTGCCTCAACTCTCCCTCCCTGGGGTGCTGCCACCTCGGGCGTCCCCTGAAGGACGGCAGCCCGGTCGGACATGACATCTCCACCCTCGGCCCGGAACGAGTAGTTGCGGTCTTTCGGCGCGACCAGCAGGATTGGTAATCTCAGTTCGATCATCGTGTCGGCCAGGTCGAGCATGTGCTTGCTCTTGTTGACCGCCCAATGGTCGTAGAACGCCATGCCTATCATGAAGATGATGACCAGCCATGGCACGAAAGAGACCCCGAGCATGGTCGAGACGCCGGCGCCGACCAGGATGCCGAACAGATTGACGAGATACCATTCCGGATGGAATATCAAGGCGACCAGCAGGGCGACGCTGAGCAGGACACCGATCACGTCGGCCCACATCAACGGCACGCCGCCGATAATCACATCCTCGCGGGCAGGCATCACCCAGACGCCCTTGGTCCAGGTCGCATCGACGTTCATCGGCACCGTCTCGATGACTATCACTCCGTCCGTCAGTCCGCGGTCCTGCCAATCCGGGTTGATGCTGGGGCTGAGCGCCAGATTCACCGGCTGGTCGCCGGCGACCAGCATCTCGCGACTGCGGTCGACCAGACTGTGACCCATGTAGACCTCGACGTCCTGACCGTCGATGACCCAGAGGTCCTGCGACCCCCCGTTGCAGCAGTCGGCCAGCAGCAGTCCGCGGATCGGACCCTCGAACGCGCCCCGCTCATCGAACAGCGCCGCGTTTGAATCGACAGTGACCGAGCCGTTCGTAAGTTGAACGGTGAATCCCTGCACGCTGCTGCCGGAACTGCCGATGAAGAAGGCGCGGACGTCTGACGTCTCGTTGACGGCATGCCCGACCGGATGGCCGAAGGTGGCGGCGATGAAGCGTTCACCGGATGCCGGAATCATCTCCCAGGTCGTGTACACGTAAGGTAGCGGGTCCTGCGGGTCATTCGGATGGCGGTCGCCCGGCACCTCGACGACCACCGCGAGGCTGCCAGTGACGACGAGGAAATGGTCGTCACCTATCTTTTCTGCCAGAATGATGTCTCTGCCATCGAAGGACGATGGCATCTTCCAGCGCCAGTCCTCGGCAGGGTTGTTGGGATGGAACCTGTCGACACGAGTCAGGATGTTGTCGAAAATGATGCTCCAGGCGACATCGTCCTCACCGGGTTCACCGGGTACCGTCAGGCCCAGTCGACAATCGTCGCTGTGATTCTCAAGCACCTCACCGCTCGCCAGATCGAATCTCATCCACATCGTGCCTTCGCAGAGAACGAAGTCATCCTGCTGCATGACGATGTTGAACGCCCCTCCACCGACCCCATCCTCGGGTGTGACGTTGGTCGTCCAGAGAACCTCCGCCCCGCCGTTCGCGCCGCTCGCCGTTCCCGCGCCCTGCATAGCCATGACGCCATCCGGGCCGAGTCCGATGATCGTCTCGCCACCGTCGGTGGTCGCCAGCATGGTCGAGCCACCGGTCACCTCGGTGGGTTGCATGCCCGCGGGTTCCGGGGTCAGCACCATGTGAGCGAGTGGCACGAGGGTGTAGACGAGGGCGATCCAGAGGACGCCCCACATGGCGACTTGAATCAACCTCTGCATATTCTTCTTGGCCAGCCAGATGATGGCGAAGGTGAAGACGAGGATCATCACCCCTTCGAGCAGCACGAAACCAGCTTTCGTAGCGCCCTCGGCGCCGAACGCACGTAATTCGTCGTGGTCGTAGGTCGGCTGTATCAGCATCGCCAGAGCGATGGTGATGATGAACATCGCAGCCATCGTAGCCATCGATCGCCATTGCTCCGCCAGCGCCGCGAGGAGTTCCCAGGCGTCGTCCTGCTGAGGCTCGGCAGAACGGCCTCTCGCGAGGCGCTGGCTGGCGACACCTTCACCCGGCATGATTGGGCCGGACCCTTGAAGCCCATTTCAGCATGCTGCGTGTTCGGCTGTTCGGCGCGGCGGCTTCAAGTCGTCAGCCCGGTGCGAGGCAAGGGGTGTCCTGAGGTGTCAGACGACCGGTCGTGGCTCATCGGTCTGCAATCGATGGGGATGAAGCCCGGCCTCGAGACCACCTACTCGATGCTGGCGAGGCTCGGCATGCCGCAGATGCGCTTCCCGTCGACCCACATCGCCGGTTCGAACGGCAAGGGCTCGACAGCCGCCCTGCTGGCCAACGCCCACACCCTCTCCGGCATCCGCACCGGTCTGTTCACCTCGCCACACCTCTGCTTCGTCGAGGAGCGGATACGCATCGATGGCGAACCGCTGTCGAAGCGGCGGTTCGATTCGGCGCTGAGCGAGGTCCGAGAGGCGCTGCAGGATGGACCGACCATCGAGGTGACCTTCTTCGAAGCGACGTTTCTGGTCGCAATGGTCTCGTTCGCTGAAGCCGGCGTCCAGCGCGCCATCATCGAGACCGGCCTGGGCGGCCGGCTCGACGCGACCCGCTGCTGTGCCGCCGACGCGTGCGTGCTGACCGAGATCGCTCTCGAGCACACCGACG
The DNA here is from genome assembly GCA_963582725.1 of Candidatus Thalassarchaeaceae archaeon. Lineage (GTDB taxonomy): Archaea > Thermoplasmatota > Poseidoniia > Poseidoniales > Thalassarchaeaceae > CAUZSY01. The sequence continues at coordinate 5,751 of CAUZSY010000035.1, read as the reverse complement.
TGCTCGGCAGCGACCTCGCGACCATCGCCGAGGAGAAAGCCGCGATCGCCAGGCCGGGCGTACCGCTGATCGCTCGCTGGTCTTACGACGCCGATGTGAGAACCGCCATCGAGGCCGCCGTCAGCGATCCGAGGCACGGTTACTGGTGGCGCACCGACCGGCTCTCGCTGCTCCGCTTCGACGAGGCCGACCAGCCGTTCAGACCGCTGCCGGTCGACCCTCACTTCGACGGCATGCCGCCGATGGCCGAGGACACCCTGATGCTCTGCGGAGCGGTGTTGAACGTGATCGGGGCCGATGGGCCCCTCGAGAGGATATGGGATGCCTGGATGAGGACGGTCTGGCCGGGTCGAGTGCAACTGATGGATGGACCGCACGACACGAGGCTGCTGCTCGACTGCGCGCACAACCCGAGCGGCATGCATCGGTTGGTCGATGACCTGCTGCACCGAGCCGATCTGGCCGAGGACCACGGCAACGAGTTCGTTCCGGAGGTGCTGCTGATAGGTGCCACAGAGCAGGCCGACCTGTTCGCTTTCCTGCACCCCATCATCGAACTGGTCGTCCACATCGGCGTCCGACACATCGTCATCGCTGAACCGAGGACGGGCCGGAGTTCCGCGATCCGGGCCGAACGGCTGCAGCAGTCGCTGTCGCAGCAGAATCCCGATCTGATCATCGAGGTGGTCCGCGATCCGGCCGACGCTCTCGAGGTCGCGAGTCGCTTAGCGGCCGACATCACCGACGCCATCACCGATACCGTACCGCTGGTCAGGCTGCTGCCGAGGTCGGCACCCGATCCGGACGGCAAGGCACCGAGAGGCTTCGTCTGGGCGTTCGGCAGCCTCTACCTCATCGGCGAGCTGCTGTCGGCGCTCGGTCGCGACAGCAGGAAGGCGATGAACATCCTGAGACCGAAGCGGCCGGCGCCGTCAGCCCAGGCGGAAGAAGAGTAGTGAATCGGGTCTGAGTCGGCGTGGGGTCGATTGGAGTCTGTGTGGGGTCGAGGCGAGTCGGTGTCAGCATCAGCCGAAGCAGCCATCAATGAGAGTCGTGAGGGTCGGGCGCGGCGAGCAGCGGGACGGTGCGAAGGAGATGGCTGCGAACGACAAGTGGGACCGCCGGTTCCTCGAACTCGCCGCCCACATCTCGGGCTGGTCGAAGGACCCGTCGACCAAGGTCGGCTGCGTCGTCGTCGGTGAGGACAGGGAGATTCGCAGCACCGGCTTCAACGGCTTCCCGCGTGGCATCGAGGACAGCCCCGAGAGGCTGGCCGACCGCGAGCAGAAGTACCCGCTGATCTGTCACGCCGAGGAGAACGCAATCATGCACTCGGCGCGCATCGGCGTCTCGCTGAAGGGATGTGTCGCCTACGTCACCTGGCCACCGTGCACCCGCTGTGCTCGCTCGTTCATCCAGGCCGGTGTCGTCGAGGTGATCTATCCAGAATCGGTCGAGGTCCCCGAGCGGTGGCAGGACGATTTCGCCCTTTCGACGTCGCTGCTCAAAGAGGCCGGTGTCATCGTCCGGGCCGCCTGACCGCTGCCCCCGGCGGCCACCACATCCTGCTCGCAGAACCTACCGCCTCCATCCGTTCACTCGACGCCCGTTCACTCCATTCGCGCCCCTCCCGCGACTCGCCGCGCCGGGCTGTCAAGACCGAGGAGCGGCGCCTTGTGAGTCTGGAGGGGCGACTCGATGGCCGTATGGGTCATCGAGAACGACTATCCCCGAATGCCTCGTCAGGAACTTCGGTGATCCTCGATTCCGGGAAGCGCTGTCCTGTATTACGTGGCCGACCCGATGTGTTCGTGGTGCTGGGGCTTCAGAGAAGCGAGAGACGAGATCCTGGCAGTTCTTCCCGCCGAGGTGAAGGTCGAGTACGTGATGGGCGGCCTCGCCAGAGACTCGGACGAACCGATGTCCGAGGAGACCAGGTCGCACGTGCAGGATGCCTGGCGTTCGGTCAGCGCTGAGACCGGAGTGCGGTTCAACTGGGACTTCTGGCAGCGCTGCGAGCCGCGCAGGTCCACCTATCCGGCCTGCCGCGCGGTGATCGCTGCGGGGCAGAAGGGAGCAGAGATGTTCGATCTCATCCAGCATGCGTACTACCTTGAGGCGAGGAATCCCTCGGATATCGACGTTCTCTGTTCGCTCGCCATCGAACTCGATCTCGATGGCGCTGGATTCCTCGCGGACATCGCCTCTCCCGAGGTCGAGGCGACGATGCAGGAGGGATTCAGCACTCGGCGGAGGATCGGTGCCTACTCCTTCCCCAGTCTGGTCTTGGAAGAGGGTGCAGAGATACGATTCCTGTGCGACGGATATGCGCCGGCGAAGGACGTCCTCGCGAGGCTGGAACGATCGGGCATCGGCAGCCGCTAGAGTCCTCACTCGACGTCCAGCCGTATCCGCTCGATCAGGCCTGGCAGTCGGTGACCCATTCGAAGGCGCCGATGTCGGGTGGACTGTTCCGGCTGCAACCGTCGGCATCCATCGAGACCCCGAGATCGGTGCCGGCGTCGATGGCCGCGCTACCCACTCCGAGATGGAAGTCGTCAGCGGTCGAGTCGTTGAACAGTGGGTCGCCATCCACGCAGTCAGAGCAGGAGACATCGGTGAACGCGTTGCCGTTGACCTTACCCCGCCCTCCCGAGCTGTCGCGCAGCAGGTTGTGATGGATCTGGATGAGCGATGAATTCCCCGCCAGTTGCGTCGAGATATTCAACTCGTAGTCACCGCCGATGATGATATTGTTGGCGAGCACGACCCCCGTCACTGAACCGGTCACCTCTATGCACGCTCCGGCGCATCTGACTATGGTGTTGTGAAGCACCTTGATGTCGTGGGTGTTGTCGATGAAGATCCCCACGCCGTGCCCTGAATCGCTCATGGTGCTGTCCCGGATGACGTTGTTGCGGATGGTGACGTTCCGTGGGGTGTCCGCGCCTGACCCGTGCGCCACGCGGATGGCGCAACTCGAATCCCAGAACTCGTTACCCTCCACCAAGGTGTCCCCCCCGCCCATGTGGATGACGAGTGCGGAACCCGGAGGGCTGGTGGGGGTCGGTACGAAGCCGTGAATTCGGTTGTTGCGGATGGTGACGTTGGTGCCCGCCTTGACATCGATCGCATTCTCCTCCCTCCCGGGCGCATAGGCTCGGTAGAAGTGCGAGTCCTCGATGAGCGTGCCGTTCGGAGCAGACTTGTTGCCCTCCTTGTCCTGGTGGATCTGGACTCCATCTCCGTCGCAGCCGAAGGCGGTCAGGTTCCTGATCGTGGTCTGCTCCACCCGGTGTCCAGGGGTCAGGATCGAGTCGAGGTAGACGCAGTGGGCGTCGTCGTCCTCTTGCAGCCATTGGTCGTAGACCGTCAGGTTCTCCAGCAGGGTGTTCGAGGGACAGCCCTCCTCTTCGATGCAGGCGATGCCGATGCCTTGCAGACTTCGCATCTGGCCATCGACGTCGAGACCGCGCAGAATGACTCCCTCGACCGGTCCGCGCACCTTGACCTGACCTGCTGTGTCCTCGGCCCCGCCCTCGCCGTCGTTGACGATCCTCAGGTCCTCGAATGTCCAGAAGGATGTCTTCACCTGCAGTGTGACCCTGGTGATGTTGTCGCCCACCAGTTCCACTCCAGTCTCACCCCGTACCGTGATGCGTGCATCCGGTTCTCCGTCCACATGGCCATCGATCGTCGAGATGACGAATCGGCCCACGTAGCGCCCGGGAGCGATCTGCAGCAGGTCGCCGGGCGTTAGAGCGAGCAAGGCGGTAGGCAAGTCGTTGAACGCTCCCGTTCCGCCGGCTGATTCTGCGCAAGTGTGGGCGCTGCCGTCGCCGGCCAGCGGGCAGCTGCCGTTGACGAAGTGGGTCGCGTCAGGTGCAGGCGGAGGGTCGGCGGGAGGGTCCTCGGGACAGCCCTGTGAATCGACGGTGGTGGCCGCCGGTGTGTTCGGACAGGCATCATCCGAGTTCGCCACTCCATCGGCGTCCGAGTCGAGCTGTGCATCAGAGCAACCGTTAGCGTCGACCGAGGCGGCCAGCGTCGTGCCCGGGCAGTCATCTGCGGCATCGTCGACTCCGTCTCCGTCGCTGTCAGCACTCTCGCCGCCGCCATCACCATCGCCGTCACCACCATTGCCGCCGCTGCCCCCCTCGCCCGTGGTGGAAGGCTGGCCATCGTCCTCGTCTCCGTCCTCGAGGATGCCGAAGCAGCCCGAGAGCAGCAGCATGCCGGCTAGCAGGCATGCGAGCAGTGTCTGAGGGGTGTTCATCGCCCGCCGATGCGGGTCCGGTGGGTTTCAACCATTCCTCTACCGCTGACTCGCTGCCTAGGGACCGTGGGCGCCGTCTTCAGGACCGAAGGGGGCATTCAGTCGGTGGTGTATCCGATGGTGGCGCTGTCGCCGCTGATCGACATCACGTACAGCGACTTGAGGTTGATGCCCGAATCGCCGAGCCCTCTCGTGAACGTCGCCAGCGCGCCGGGTTTGTGATCGAGCGTCGCGGACTTCAAGGTCGCGATGGTGTAATCCGCATCGATTCCATCGAGGGCGTCCTTGGTCGCATCTGGATTGTCGGTCAGTATGGCCGCTGCCGCCGAGTCTCCGCCGATTGCGACCACGGCTAGTATGTTCACATCGGCTGCAGCGATAGCCTCGCAGTGGTCGGCCAGAGCGCCCGGTTCATCTTTCAACGAGACCCTGAATTCGTTCATGTGACGCGGTCACGGCGTTCCGACTTGAATCTGTCGTATCGCTCTCTGGATGCTGGCCGACGGGTCGGTCGGTGGGGGTAGATCCCTTCAGGCGGAGGAGAGGTCTGGCAGAGCCTCGAGCAGCAGACCGAGGGCGGCGGTCAGCGCCTCCGTTCCAGCGTCGTTCTCGATGACGATGTCGGCCAGCACGGCGGTGGCGTCGAGCGCCTGCCCGGCCGAATCGGTGGCCACCGCTTCAGCCGCCTCCTGGGCGAGGAACTCGGCTTCAGTCGTCGAATCGCCAGTCCGGCCCCGCGCCTGCATGCGTGACCAGCGGACGGCGGGCGGCGCGCGCACCTCGATGAGCAGGAAGTCGGGTCGACTGCGGAATGCCTCGACCTCTTCCGGGGTCCGGATGGAATCGACGATGAACGGCTGTGCAGCATCGGTCTGTTCGAGCAGCATCTCGGCGAGGATGCCAGGGCCACCTCGGCGCCGCAGCGTACGACCGCCTTCGGTCAGAGTCTCGCGGCTGATCTCGTCGCCCCGTTCCGTCAACCAGCGCCTGATCGCGTCAGAGCATGACCGGCGCTGCCACCCTCTCTCCTCGAACCATTCGACCACCGTGCTCTTGCCGGCCGCGTTCCGGCCGGTCACCCCGAGCAGCATGCAGCCCATTCCCGGCTCGGTGTCCTTGATGATTCGCACGCCGGACCAGGGCCGCGCATCGACAGCGGCTGCAACGGCCTGCATTCGCTACCAGAACCGGCGCGTTCGCGCGTACTGCATCTCGGCCTTGTGGATGCTTCTTAGAAGCGCCGCACGGTCGCCCCGCGGCACGGCTCGCAGGATTCGGGTCGCGGTGTCCTCGGCGATGCCGCGGGCGACCAGACAGAGCACCGCCTCCAGCCCATACTGCCGCACCAGTTCGGCGTTCCGCATCATCCTCGTCCGCTCCTTCCGATCGTCTGAGCCGACCGACTCCTTGAGCCGCTTCTCGCCCCGCTCGATGGCCACCGCTAGCATCTTACCGCCGCAGGTGCAGCGCTTCTC
>CAUZSY010000034.1:0-11577 GCA_963582725.1 Candidatus Thalassarchaeaceae archaeon | reverse complement strand
CGGGACGCTGTGTGACGAGTACGGGGCCGGCACCGATGTCGCGGTCCGCTCCTCGGCGACGACCGAGGACTCCGTCGAGGCGTCGTTCGCCGGCCAGTACGAATCGTTCCTGAACATCAGCGGCGAGCGCTCGGTCATCAGCCACTGGCGTCGCTGTTGTGCCAGCCTGTTCACCGAACGCGCCATCGGCTACCAGTTAGACCGCGGCATGGCGCCGCTCGACTCCGACCTGTCGGTCGTCGTCATGAAGATGGTCCGCGCCGACCTCGCATCCTCCGGCGTGATGTTCACCATCGACCCTGATTCCGGTCACCCCGGCGTCATCCACATCACCTCCTCCTACGGCCTCGGCGAACTCATCGTCCAGGGCAGCGTCACGCCGGACACCTTCACGGTCTGGAAGGAGGGACTCCGCCGCGGCAGCTTCGCCATCGTGCACCGGGTTCTCGGCGGCAAGGATCGCCGGATGAGGTACGCGACCGACGAGGTGTACGACGTCGAGGTCTGCGAGGTGCCGCTCGAAGAGCGCCGCGCCTGGTCGCTGAACCACGAGGAGTGTCGCGAACTGGCCGAGATGGCGCTCGCCATCGAGCAGCACTACGGCCGACCGATGGACATCGAGTGGGCCAAGGACGGAATCACCGACCAGTTGTTCATCGTACAGGCACGGCCGGAGACCGTGCACGCGCTCGCCACGGGCGCGAAGATGCTGCGATACGTGATGAAGCCGGCGTTGAGGCAGCGTCTGAAGAAAACCGGTGGGGTGCTGGCGGAGGGGCAGGCGGTCGGCACCCGGATAGGTGCTGGAATAGTCCGGATCTACCAGTCCTACGAAGAGGTGCTGGAGCGCAAGAGGGCCATCAGGAAGCGGTTGGCGCAAGGCGTCCGTGAGGAGGAGATCCCGCACGAGGAAGGCGTCTTCGAGGGCGGCGACGTGCTGGTGACGGAGATGACGACTCCGGACTGGGAACCGCTGATGAAGCAGGCGTCGCTGATAGTCACGCGCAAGGGAGGCAGGACGTCTCACGCGGCGATAATCGCTCGCGAATTCGGAATTCCGGCTATCGTCGGATGTGCGGATGCGATGAACCTCCCCAACCTCTCACCGGTCACCGGATCGTGCGCTGAAGGGGATACTGGATACGTCTATTCCGGGATTCAACCGTACGAGATCGAAGAGATAGAGGTCGACGACGTCGAGTTGCGAACGAAGATCAAGTTGAACGTCGGATTCCCGACGAAGTCGCTGTCCGATTCGCAGTTGCCCGTAGACGGCGTCGGCTTGGCCCGCATCGAGTTCGTGCTCTCATCCGAGGTCAAAATCCACCCGCTGGCGTTCATCCACCACGCCGCCCTGCAGCGCTATCTGGAGTACGGCGAAATGGCGGAAGAGTTGGCGCCGTACGCGTCGAGGCTTGAGAGCGAGGATGATGCGGCGATCCTCGCGGTCGTCGAGGAGGTTGGTCGTCGTGGCGCCTTGTACGACGACGTCCGCTACCTTTTCATCGACAAGTTACGCGAAGGCGTCGGCCTGATCTGCGCCGCATTCCATCCGCGGCCGGTGCTGGTCCGCCTGTCCGACCTCAAGTCAAACGAGTACCGTGAACTGCTCGGTGGCCGGCTGTTCGAGCCGACCGAGGAGAATCCGATGATAGCGTGGCGCGGCGCGTCGCGCTATCTCGATCCGAAGTTCCTGCCGGCCTTCGAAATGGAGATGCGGGCGATGGCGTCTGTGGTCCACGATTTCGGATTGGACAACCTGCAGTTGATGGTGCCGTTCTGCCGCACGCCCGAGGAGGGCGAGCAGGTCAAGGAGCTGTTGACGGCGAACGACATCGGGCCGGCGAACGGCGTGCCTCTGTTCGTCATGGTCGAGTTGCCGTCGAACATCATCGACGCGGACCGCTTCATCGAGATGATGGATCTGCAAGGCGGCTCGATAGGCTCGAACGATCTGGTCCAGACCGTCTACGCGGTGTCCAGGGATGACCTGGAAGGCTACCAGCATCCGGTCGACGCGCGCTCGCCGGCGGTCGAGTCGATGATCAGACAGGCGGTCGAGAAGTTCACCGCCGCTGGTTTGGAGATAGGCATCTGCGGCCAGGCGCCGTCGGACCATCCGGAGGACTTCCCGGCGTTCCTCGTGGAATGCGGCATCACCTCGATATCGGTGACTCCGGACACGGTGATGGCGGTCCGGATGAGCGTCGCCAAGGCGGAGCGCGTAGCCGGACTGCACCCGTCCTGACTGGCTGAGACGCCATCCCTCGGACATCGGCCGCGCCTGCTCGACCGTCTCTGGTGGCTGGAGAGAGAGGGAGCCATAGGTGGAGGGCGATATTCGACTAATGTGGCAGGATGACCATAGATTTGGCATTATGACAACATTCATGACGATGCGCTCGTACATCAACGCATGGCAACGCCGGAGCAGATCGCCCGTATCGTCAAGTTCCGAGCCCTCGGCTGGTCGCAGCAGGAGATTGCCGATGAGGTCGGCATGTCGCGTCAGGCGATCGCCTACCAACTGCAGCGCCTGAAGCGGGAATCGATGCGAACGGACGCCGACGATGTGTTCGCCACGGCACTGCTCGGCGGCCTCGCCGGCATCGCCGGTGGGCTCGCTGTGACGCTGCTTCTGAAGGAACTGATGAAAGGGAAGTGGGATGATTGACGAACCGCTATGAGGAGGTGGTGATAGATGGTGCGAACATCGTCCACGATTCGAAGATGGACAGCGAGGGAAACAAGATCCTGCTGATCCTGCCTGAGAGGTTGGAGAAGGCGATCCGGCACTGCGAATCGCTGGGCTGGCCGACCACGGCCATCCTGAACAAGGGGACGTTCAGATGGGCTGCCAAACTCTCGAAGAAGGGCAGCGACCTGGTCGGTGACATCGATATCCTGAACCGTCTGATATCGGAGAGGAAGGTCGTACTGATCGACCGCAAGAAGGAGGACATCTACTGGGTCGATTACGGAGTCAAGCGGAACGCATGGCTGATCACCCACGACAGGTTGCGGGAGGAGCGGGCCGCGCATAAGCGGGACTGGGACGATATCGAGGCGAGGATGCTGCGCGGTCACGAGTTCATCAACGAGGAGTTCATCCTGCCGGGTCTGCCCAAGAAGGAAGTGGAATCCGCCGATGATGCGGTGACCATCTCGATGCACAATCGTCTGAGGGAGCGTCTGTCGGAGTTGGAGAGCCGGTTCAGAGAATTGTCTGATAAGTCCGATATCGCTGTCGTCGCGACCTCCGCATCGGGGAGCGACGCTGCAGAGGCTAACGAGACGATCGACATCGTCGAAGCTATCTACGACCAGATGTTGAAAGCCGGCGACAGAGTCGAGGTCAGCCACTTTCAGAGGGTCCTGGCCGGCGCCATTCTCGGCCATGACATCGAGTCCTATCCGAAGGCCTGGCCGCCCGGTTGGCCGGCCGAACTGAGTTCAGCACTCGGGATGGACGGCAGGAGGTTGAATGGGATGTTGAAGGAACTGAGTCCTCGGGTGGTCGAGATAACCTCACGCAACGAAGATGGCAATCCTCCGCACGACATCTATTACGGCGCCACCATCGAATCAACCGATGCCGCTTGATTCCACCGCAGACTCAACTGCAGCCTCGTCCCCCCCAACTCACCCCTGCTCCACCGCAGACTCGACCTACACCACCGACTCACGCCGGCACCGCCGACCCCGCATGTCGCAGTCGATGGCAGAGAATCGGAGAACGATGTCAAGCGAAAGCAGCGAAATTCGGGGTGTCTGACAGAGAGGTTCAAGCCGACACGCCTGCCTCGACGCGTGAGATGCGACGCTGTGAGGAGTGCGGCCGGGTTGCGACCCAGCGATGCCGTGGCTGCCAGCGTTCGATCTGCGTGCACCATCTGCGGCAGGGTTCCTGCGGCCGTTGTGCCGCTGGAGTCAGATAACCTACCCCTCCTGCCGAGGGGATGAACCCCGCCTGGCCCGGTCAGGCAGGTCATGGTGTCAGTGATTTGCGCATCAGGGGCTGACAGACCTGCTGGCGCATCAATCCTCGGCCCGAGGACCCGCCTCTTCGGTGGAGGAACCTGATGTTTCGGAGTCGGGTGGGTCGTGTAGATCCAACTCGTTGCGGCTGGCGCGGATCAGCGCGGTCACGGTCGCGACGGCGACGGCGAGCAGCGAGATGATGACGAGGGGATCGCTCAGCATGGCGAGCATGCCGGCAGCGCCTTCGTCATCGGCGCAGCCTGCGTTGCCAGCGTCGGTGTCGGGGTTGCACGGGTCCGTGCCGCCAGAGCCCTCACCGGCTTCACCGGTGCCGTTCTCACCACCGTCTGGTTCCGGGTCAGCGCCTTCGACGGAGACGGTCACATTGGTGGTCATCAAGTTCACATTGCCAGACGCATCAGTCGCTCGAACGGTTACCAGCCAGACCCCGTTGGCCAACGGGATGGCGCTGGTCAAGTCGTGATTCTTGCTCAGCGCCACCCTGTCGCCGTCGAGCCAGGTCGTGTTCGCCGCGTCGGAGGACGGGTCGGGCTGACCGGGCGCGAGCGGGTCTTCGGGTTGGATGGAGACATTCTCTGCTGCCTCTTCAGAGGTGTACCAGGTCACCCTGACCCTGCCGTCCTCGAGCGCTTCCGCCTGCACCTGGAGGATGTCCGGCGGCATCTCATCGACCTCGTCGCTGGTGTTGAATGAAAGCATCGAGGTGGCGTCTGCTAACGATATATAGCAATCGTACGAGGTGTTCTTCAGCAGTCCTGAGAGCATGATGGTGTGGGTCAGTGATGTCGCGGCGTCTGGGTCTGTGTCGGTCTCGGCGAAGGAACTCGCTTGACCACCCACCGGCTGAGAGCAGGAGACCGAGGCCGCCTCTGGCTGCGTCGTCGACCATTCTAGGATGGCGCCGGTCGCGGTCACACCCGCGACCTTGGCACCGTAGATCTGCTGCGCCACCTCGGGGATATGGAGGCCGGTCAACTGCGCGTATCGGTGCGCGTCGACATCGTAGTCGGAGAGCATCGCCGCCTGCGCGGCGGCGCTGCCGTTCGCATCGGTCGCGTCGAGGATCAGATCGAGGATGTTCGGGTCGTAGTCGATGCCGTCGTCGGTGGCCGGTTCGGCGCCGCCGCCGAGCCGCCAGGTCTTGGCCACCGAATCGACGTCACGCCACTTGCCAGGACCGAACCCGTCCTGCGAGCCGACGACGATGACGAATCCATAGTTCAGGATACTGGAGCCTATCACCGACTTCGAGACGGTGATGGTGATAGTCTTCGTTGCCAGATCGGCGTCGACCTCGATGCCCTTGGCACTGGTGCCGCCGGTCGACGCGTCGACCGCCTTGACAGCGCCCGGCTCGCCGGTCGCCGAGACTGCGACCTCCCACGCCCAGTCAGGATGCACCTCGGCGTTGGCCCCCTCCAGCATCTCGGTCCTGCCGTGGCTGGTGTTCCCCTGATCGACGTAGATCTGGACTATCTGATGGCTGAAGCCGTTCCTCATGCCCCATATGTCGGTCATCTCCGCCATGGTGATCTCGAATCTCGCGTTCCAGGCGCTCTGGCTGATCTTCAGATGGGTGACGTCCCACAGTCCTTCGCCCGGCGCGAAGTCTGCCGCCAGCGGATAGGTGTAGTTCCCATCGCCGTTCTCATCGCCGGCCGCATCGTCGATGTCTAGCAGCGTCACCCACTGCTCGAGGTCCGGCATCACCATCTCGGCCGGCGCCGGCGGTGCCATCTCGGCATCGATCCCATCACCGTACGACAGCGAGTTCGCCTCGGCGGTCACCACCTTGACGCGGGTGCTGGCGCGCGGCGACAGGCCGAGGTCTGACCACGGGATCCTGAATTCGTAGACGTCCTGTGCTGCGCAGCCGCCGAGACCGCTGATGCCGGTCAGGGCCCAGCCCTCGACGTCACCGACCTTGCCCTGCGCATCGAACAGGTTCCATTTCGCTCGGCCGTCGTCGCCGAGCATCTGGTCGAAGTCGAAGGCGACCATCTTCTTGGCCGGGAAGCCGAGGATCCGGTTGCCGTAATAGGTCCTGAAGTTGGTCTCGACCTCGTTGAAGTTGACCGCGTTCGGCTGCATGAAGTAGATCGCAAGATCGGGCATATATCCGAGGTCGAGCAGCTGCCAATCGCTGCCGTTTGTGGCGAGGTCGACCCGTATATAGATGTTCGATGAGTCATAGCCGAGGTGGAACGACTCGATGTCCATACCGCCGCCATCCACACCAGCCGCGTCGTAGCGAGCCGCGCCGTCCCACTCGCCGGGCAGCGCGATGCCGTCGATCATCGGCTCGATGGTGCCGCCATAGGGCGCGTCGGGAACAGCCGGATTCGTCCAGAGGTCCTGGAGGTAGGGGGGAAGGTCGAGGCCGAGGGGGCGGTAGATGTTGGAGAGGTGGACCTTGAACAGGGTGTCCCAGAGTTCGTCGTAGCCGCTGTCCTGATCGAGTCCGTACCACCAGTACCAATCGCTTCCCTGCGCTATGTACAGCGACTCCCAAGCCGTCTCCAGTCCCGCGTGTCCCGGATTCTCCATTTCGAAATCGACCAGTGCCCGTCTCGCCTCCACCAACCGCTGCCACCCGAGACTCTCCTCCTCCTCACCGGCCCATGTTCGCAGGGTTCCGTCGATCCACGAGCCGGTGCTGATCTCATCGATTCGGGGCAGATCGGTGTTGTTGGCGAGGAACTCCGACGGCGTCGTGGTGACGATGGTCGGATGCGACGCCAGACGCGAATACCACTCCTGCATGAACGGGCGACCGTTGTCGCTGTGCTGGAACTCGGACATGAACATCCAGTTCTCACCGTCGAGGGCGACGGTGAGCATGTGCTTCGACGGGTCGAGGCCGGCGTCGAGCAGTTCCTGCCGGATGCCGTCGATGTGGGCGATGAAATCGGAGACGGCGGCCTGCGGCGTCATCGAGCCGTACTGGAAGGCGATGCGGTCCGAGATGACGCGGTCGCGGAAGATCACCGCGACCTCGCCCGGCGTCGCGTTGGCGTCACCACCGCTCTCGGCCGGCCGGCCGGTGACCAGCCACGGAGTCGCGAGATCGGCCGCGTTCTCGATGTCGATATCGCCACCCCCGACACGGGTCGAATCGCCAAGGATCACCTCGTCGGTGACCATCCACTGCACACCGACCTCGGAGACCGGCTGGACCATTCCAGGTGATACCGACTGCTCGCTCGGCCACAGGCCGGTCGGCCGGAATCCCAACTCATTTTCGAACAGGTCCATGCCGCGGCTCAGTTGAGTTTCGACATCGTCCGGCCACGACTCCTTGTCGACCAGGATGCCATCCTCCATCCGCCAACCATCTTGCATCAGCAGCGGCATGATCGGATGGTAGTACGGCGTCGTCGTCAGTTCGATCTGACCGCGCTCGGCCAGCGCCGAGTACATCGGCAGCACGTTCGCCATGCCGTCGAGCTGCGCCTGTATCACGTACGCGAGATCGGCTGGCGTGTAGCCACCGTTCTTCTCGAACAGGGACTGTAGCGTCGCATCCGCGTGGGCCGGCCGACCGGCCGCAACAGAATCCTCCAACGCCGCGTACTCACCGAGCACGTAGTCTGGCGAGAACTGGTAGAGGTACCAGAGAACCTGCAGGTCGAGCAGGTCCTGCGGCGACAGCAGCGTATCATCCATGATGGTCGCCGGCTTCAGGTTGTGACGGGTCATGCCGTGGATCTCGGCGTAGCGGGACGACGATGGATAGAGCCAGCCGAGATCGGGGTCAGCGGCGCTGACGTTGTAGATCCAGCCGCTGTTCCAGAACGACTGGAACTGCATCGTGTGCAATTCCAGGTCGGTCGCATTCGGGTAGTCGATCACCGTGCCATTGGCGTCGGCGGGCCAGGTCCGGCGGGCGAAGTCGGTGTGAACATCGGGTGTCTCGTTTCGGTGGTAATCTACCAGTTGTTCGATGAATGACGGCACCAGATTGTAGGTCACCTTGGTGCCCGGGTTCTGCCCGAGGATGCCGGGGGAATCGACATACTCGGTCATCGCGTGGACGCGGACCCAGGGCATCTCGTAGATGCCGGTCAACTTGTTCTTGTAGTACGGTTGATGCTGATGAAAGACGATTGCCAGATTCAAGGCATCGTCCAACTTGTTCACGGTTCCAGAAAAATCGACGACTGGCAGTGATCCAGGCGTTTGTGAAACAGTTCGGTCCGTAATCACATAGGCGTGCGTGAAGGTCTCAGCACCATTACTGGTAGCCGGATTTTCAGATGGGAATGATGTCCAAACATTGCCCTCGTCCTGCCACTGCGCCCACGCAATGACTGCTAGGCTCGTGGGGGAGCCAATGTTAGCCCAAGGTATGGAAATCTCAGTATTTTGATTATCAGACCAGCCGGCAAATGCTTCGACGCCAGTCTGGTCCGCTGCAACCCAGCCAGAGCCATCATATGTTTGCAAGGAGGAATACGATAAATCCTCAAGCACGAAAGCGAAGTCCGCAGAAAACGGTAGAGTCTGTGACAGATGCCACTCTTTCGACAGAGGACTGCCACCATCTGTTGTGTTCAGGTATACGAACAGGTCAGCCCCCTCACTCGTGCTTGCCCAATCAGTTCCTTCCCATGCAAGAAACAGGTGACTTTCATTCCAAGTCATTCTGAAAGCTATCGACGAGTTGGAATCGATGCCCATCAGGGTGTCAGAGTCCCATTCGGACAGGTCACCATCAATGTTGATGTCGTCAGGTGTAGCGGCGAGGACGACACCCAAACAAGCCGGTAGCAGAATCAGCGCGATCACCACGATCGAGGTCCGAAGCATCATTTGCCCGAACTCAAGTGGCATCAAAGCATTATGGGAGTCACGGCCGTAGGCCGTGCATGCGGCGAGCCGGCGTACTCTGCCACCTCACCTCCCTACCCACGGGAACGCTGGGAGGGGATGCCAATCGATTCTGCGAACTGCTCAGAGATGTTGGTTGTTCGGTTTGGCAGATGTTGCCGGTAACTCCTCCCGACGAGCATGGCTCCCCTTACGCCTCGAGCTCAGCCTTTGCCGGATGGACAGGACTCAGCGTTCCTGGGACCGACTACAGTTTGGACTTGGAGGAGTTCGAGAACTGGACCGAGCAGAACCTTCATTGGCTTGAGGACTGGGCACTCTACGCCGTATTGAAAGAGGACTTTGATGGGCTTCCGTGGACTGAGTGGCCGGCGGAAATAAGAGACAGAGACCCAGAGGCGATTGCACAAATCAAAGACGATCTCAGTGGAGCGATGAATATCCGAATGAGGTGCCAGTTCATCTTCAACATTGACTGGGGTGAGTTCCGCCGCAAGGCGATGGACTGTGGCGTGAGGCTCTTCGGTGACCTCCCTTTCTTCGTCGCCCACGACTCATCAGACGTATGGGCTAACCGTGATTTGTTTCGGCTTGAAGAGAGCGGCGCTCCTGCCGTGGTGGCCGGAGTTCCTCCTGACTACTTCTCGCAGGAGGGTCAGCGCTGGGGCACAGTGCACTACGACTGGGACTCACACCGCGCGAACGGCTTCTTTTGGTGGAAAGGCCGGATGGAACGGATGTTTCAGATGTTCGACATCATTCGAATAGACCACTTCAGAGCCATCGACTCGGCATGGGCGATCCCCGCCCATCACACCACTGCGGAGCATGGCGAATGGGTGAAGGGGCCTGGTGATGAGTTCCTCGAGGCGATTCTCGAGGTCTCACCAAGAGGAGGGTTGGTGGCGGAGGATCTAGGCATCATCCCAGATTCTGTGGTGGAGATGCGACGTCGGTACGGGATACCCGGCATGGCGGTGCTCCAGTTCGGCTTCGATGATGCCAGCATCGACGGGGATTCTGACGGAATGCCCGATCCTGCCAATCCGAATCATCCGGCCAACATCGGCATCGATCAGGTAGCGTACACCGGGACGCACGACAACGATACGACGGCTGGCTGGTGGGACGCGTCACCAGCCGAGCGCCGCCGACGCGTAGAGCGCTTCGCAGCAGCTCCGAGCGGGCCGGTTCTGGAGTCAGGGGGGTCGGAGTCAGATGGCTCGCCGACAGACACCCTCATCCGGCTGGCGCTCGCTTCGCCGGCCCATCTCGCCATCATCCCGGTGCAGGATATCGCAGGGCTCGGCAGCGAGGCGCGGATGAACCGGCCGGGCACCGAGGCTGGCAACTGGCGCTGGCGGCTCGAAGCGGAGACGCCGACCGACGCCGACTGGCAGCGCTTCGCCGATCGGATCCGCGCCAGCGGCCGCACCTGACGCCGGAAGCGTGGCCGTCAGCCAGAGATCGAAAACATCGACTCGTGGAGCGGCGAGTCGCCATCAGGGCTTGGAACTCGGTGATGAGGTGATGCTCATTCTATCCAGAGGTAGGAGCGGGCGCCTTCCATGACACCTTCTTCCTCGACCACACCGACCAGCGCGAACTCGCCCTTCGGTTCGATGACCGAGCCGTCGTGAGTTCCCTTGTGCAACTCTTCGTAGGTGACCTGGTCGATGGCCAGCCGGCCAGCCAGTCGCTCGAACAGGTTCCAGGTGCTGACGACCTCGCGCCAGCGGGCCGAGACGACGCCCTCGAACACCTTCGCCTTGGCACCGCTGCCGTAGCCGCACAGGCCGAACTGCTCGCCGCCCATCAGGCCGTTCTCCTCGTAGTCCGACTCGAAGGTCGACATCATCGCGAGGAAGATCGAACCGGTGTACTGGTTACCGATCAGGCTGCTGGCGCGCTGGCCCTTCTCGATCCTGCTCTGGTGGAATGTCTGGTAGGCGTCGGTCTTCGATATCGAGCGCCGGTAAGCGTCAGAGGACTTCTCGAACTCGTCTTCGCCCTCCGGCGTGTCGTCGAAGTCTTCGCGTATCGGCAGCAGGCCGAGAGTCTCTTCGATCAGTTTCCATTCTTCTGAGTTCATCCGCTCGTGCCGGAACACGTCGGGGAACATCCGCTTTGCTTGGAAGGCGTATGGCAGATGCATGATGATACGCTGCCATTGCTCGGTCAGGATCTCATCCTCTCCGAGTTTGTAACGTCCGTCCTTCTCCGCCTTGCCGGCGAAATCCAGGAACGCTTCTCGGACCGCCTTCTGATAGCAGCGGTTGCTGAACTGGCCATCGAATACAGGCTCGTCGCGATGAACTTGCACCTTGTCCTCGCCGTGCGCGAAGATGCCCAACCGCCTGACCGTCGACTCCGGCAGATGCTTGATCATCCTCTCCGTCAGCCCCTCCTTCAGATTCGCGCCAGTCTCCTTTGCCAGCGTCATCACGTGCGTGATGATGGAACGGAGGGAGACCTCGCGCCGCGGTTTGAAGAAATCGTGGACCGGAGTAGTCGAGACGCCCCAGCGGTCTGGAATCGCCAGCAGGCGCGGGTCGTGCCTGATCAGCAGCGCGCCGCCGCCGGCGCCCTGGGTGTACTCGCCGCTCGACTCGAGATCGTATTTGGCGTTGTCACTGAACACGACGATGCCGAGGCGGTTCTCTTCAGGACCGCCGCGAGCGACCCAGTCGAGCGTGTTGTGCAGCGCATCGACGGCGCCGATGCAGGCGAACGTCATGTCGACGA
>CAUZSY010000033.1:0-11634 GCA_963582725.1 Candidatus Thalassarchaeaceae archaeon | reverse complement strand
AGAGAGAATCAGAGAGCAGTTGGCGAGGTTCGAGTCGGCTCCGGTCTGTGCCATCGTAGTGACGCATCGGCATTTCGACAGCGCCGGCGCTGCGAATCACCTCTCCGCAGCATTCGGCGCACCCGTCATGGCGCACGCCGATGCGCATGTCCCCCTCTCGGCGAACGACCTGTTCACGACCTGGGCCTCACGATTCGACTCCGACATGCCGATCACCGAGACCGTCGACATCGCTGACGGCTGGACCTACGATCTCGGCAGTGGCTCACTGGTTGCTCTGCACACACCGGGACACACCTCCTGTCACTTATCGCTGCATCTGCCCGAGAAGCGGCTGCTTATCGCTGGCGATCTGGTGCCGGCTGCCGATCACCCGGCGAGATGGGATATGCCGACCGGCAATCCGATCCAGATGCTCGCTTCGATCGAGCGGGTCATCGACCTCGATCTGAAGATGCTCGTCACTTCACGCGGCGACAGCGTTCGGGGTGCTGCTGCAGTCACAACAGTGCTTGAACGACACAGTGGCTTCCTGACCGAGGCCATCGCTGCTCGCGGTGAAGCGCCGTTCTTCTGGCCTAAGCCGGCTGCGACCTGCATGTACTGGACACCCGAGCCGGCCTGGACCGACGAATCCGAGTGAATCTGGTTCAGACCGGAAGGGCCGCCTGCATCAATCCCCTGCCTCTCGCCTCGCCGATCGGCTCTCCTGACCAGCGTCGCTTCTCCCGGTGCCAGCCGCTCCAGGCGTCGATGCGATCGCGCCGGACACGGAGCGCCGAGACCGAACCCGAGAGCGTGAACAGCGGCTGGACCCCGATGCCGGGCGACGGATCTGCCACCTCGCGAACCGCTCCCTGCGAATCGCCGCAGACCAGTCGCGGCGTGTCCGAATGCCGGCACGGCAGGGACGCGAGAGCTGTGACGGGACTGTCGGACACCTTCCATTCGACCAGCGGCGAGAGGTTCGGCACCGTCCGCACCTCTACGACGCCGTCGCTCCGTCCGATCACCAGTCGCCACGGCCGGCGTTGTGGTCCGAGCACGATGAGCAGGCAGGTCGCGGGCGCCTGCAGAAGCACCTTGCCGACGCGTCGTCCAGCAGCGGTGCAGAGCAGCGCGCCGTCATCGAAGGCGCGAATCATCCATTCGGCATCGAACAGGCTTCTCACACAACGAGACATCATTCGGCTTCTCAGGCGTCCAGCACTTCAACCACAGGGGGAGGGAGGTGACTGAAACTGAAAGTGAACATGAGTCGCCGAACGGCATCCTGGAAGAGACCGGTGGTAGAGCAGTGATGTGATTCTCTAATACAGGGCTGGCAGAGGTGGCAGCACTGACGAATCTGAATGTGGACCGCAGCGGCAGAACGGCGCGCTTGAGGGTGAACGGCAGGACAGGGGCTTGGATGGTGGATAGCAGAACCGGGGCCGGGGGAGGCGATTCACCACGGATCGGGCTCGTCCTTTCGCGCCTTCTTCCATTCGCGGTAGCACTTCTTGCAGATCCTGACCCGCCGCGCCTCGCGCTTCAGGCCGCCGTCGCCCCACACCTCGAGGGCGTTGTCGAGCGCTATCGACCGGCCGCCGACCTTCTTGTCGGCCCATTCCTTGCAATCTGAGACGTCGCACTCGACCTCCAACTCCTCGGCCGCACCGCTGTCGCCGCCACCGCTGGAACGGGCCGTCTTCCTGCCTCTTCGGCTGCGCTGCTTGAATCCCATCTGGCCGCCCGTCACGCCTACCCATCATCAAGATTCGCTAATCGGAACTCTAAGCAGTGCCGCCTGTCCGCGTCGCTCGCCACAGCGATGCCCACTCCTACGGCGTCCCTCTGAGCGGGTACTATGCCAGCGGACGGTTACGACCGCTCTCGGGCCGCCGGGGGAATTCTCAGGCCGCTTCGATCGTAGCTTCCCTGTCGGGCCCGACGCCGACACTGATGACCGGGATGCCGGTCAGCCTCTCGATCTGCTCGACGTAGCGCCGCGCATCGTCCGGCAACTCCTCGTAGCCGCGGCCGGTCGCGCGGGCCGCCCGTGCGAGCACCAGCCACTGCTCGAGCGAGAGCGATTCGAAGCCGGGCATCTGTATGGTAACCGGCTTTGCCCCAGCCAACTCCTCGATGCTGGCCGGGAATCCGTGCACGCTCCGGCCGTCGACCTCGTAGCCGACGCAGATCTCCAGATCATCGAGGCCGCCGAGCACGTCCAACTTGGTCAGCACTATGCCGTCGAAGCCGTTCAGCCGGTGCGCGTTGCGCAACCCCACTAGGTCGAGCCAACCGCAGCGGCGAGGTCGGCCGGTCGTCGTGCCGAACTCGTGCCCGACCTCGCGCATGTGCGCGCCGGCCGCGTCGGACAATTCTGTCGGGAACGGGCCGTGTCCGACCCGGGTCGTGTACGCCTTGACGACACCGAGGCATCTGGTGACGTGACCGGGGTGGATACCGGCGCCGTGCGTCGCATTGGCTCGGCAGGTGACCGAGGAGGTGACGAACGGGTAGGTGCCCTGTGAGATGTCGAGGAGGGCGCCCTGTGCGCCTTCCAGCAGAACCTGAGCGCCGTCCTGAAGCGCCTGATCGATCATCACACCGGTCGGCCGGATCGCTTTGCCTAATCGCTCGTCGATCCATCTGAGGTCGTCTGACAGTGATGCTGCGGTGATTGTCGGCTCCAGGCCCATTGCACTCAGTTGTGAGTTCATCCGGGCCGTCGTGGTCTCCAACCAGTCTGAATCATCCCTGCGACTCGACAACTCGACGAACCGCAGCCCGACGCGCTCTATCGCGTCCCGGTAGGTCGGACCGATTCCTCTGCCGGTCGTGCCTATCTTCTCGTCAGCGCCGTCGAGAAGCCGGTGATACGGCAGCGTGATGTGGGCTCGCTCGCTGATGTAGAGCCGCTCCCCCTCCGGCCGCTCACCACCGAAATCGTGCCACTGCTCCAGTTCCTCTGCCAGCCGCCACGGATCGATCACCATGCCATCGCCGAGAACCAGTTGGCAGTGGCTGTAGGTGATGCCGCTCGGCAGATGATGGAACGCCAGTCTCCGCTCACCGATGACGATGGTGTGGCCGGCGTTCGAGCCGCCCTGGAACCGGACCACCCAGTCCGCTTCAGCTGCCAGTTGATCGACCAGCTTCCCCTTGCCCTCGTCACCCCATTGGGCACCGAGCACCACGGTCGCAGGCATCTGGTGGGGGCGCGGCGCGCCCAGCCCTTCAACTTGGCCCGGCCCTCGAGCCCGCGCCTGGATGGCTCGCCTTGAAGATGGCCACCGCTGCTGGTGCCGATATGCAGCGCCTGATGTCGATGCGCAGCGGTTATCAACGAGAGGTCGGTCGGTCGACCCATGGCCCAGCGCTTCCCGGAGGCTGAGAAGCGTCTGCTGCACAAGTTGGTGTGCATGCGCTGTTCGGCGACGATTCGCGGCAAGGCGAAGCGCTGCCGCAAGTGCAGTTACAAGGGTCTGCGCCCGAAGCACATCGAGCGTCGCATCTGAATGCGAACCGCGCGCTCAGGCAAGCAGCCCCTCTTTCGGCGAGAACGCCTTCTTCACCGGCCCCTCGTCCGATTCCAGTCACTGTCGGCTCACTGGCTGAGACGCTGAGCGTGCGTGGCGACCTGTCAACCTCGGCCGGGCATGTTCGCCGCATCGGCTTGAAGCCTAGCCACAACGGCAGGGGCCGGCCTCAGGGGCGACGCGATTCAGCCAGCAGCGCTTCCAACGCCGTCTGGATCTGCAGACAGAGCGGGCCGAAGTGAATCGGCAGGTTGGTGTCATTGAATATCTCGTCGAGCAGGCTGGCCGTCATGCCGAGTCGGACGTCGAGGTCCTTCTTCGGATTGAGCAGCCATTCGGTCTGTGCGTCCTTGGCGGCCTTGCGGATGTTCCTCGGCACCTGGCTGTCCTGCAACTGTTCCAGAACGCCGGCTATCTGGCGGATTCGGCCATCGACATCGGTCATGAAAACACCTCCCCACGAAGGGGTGACGGGTCGGTGGGCGGACGACCGAGTTTAAGGCCATTGTCAGAGGACGAGCGAGCGATAACATGCAGTCAACCGACCTGTTGGCGCTGCTCCGCTGCGCCGTTCTGCTGGTCTGCATGGCCGGCGCGGCTCTTCTCGATCGGTGGCAGCGACGGGTTCCGAACGAGTATTGGCTCATCTGGAGTCAGCCGATCATCCTGCTGATATGCATCGAACTGCTGGTCAGAGAGGCCGACTGGACGCTCTGGCTCACCTTCGCCGGCATCCTAGCCTGGCTCTCCACCAACGTCCTCGGCCTGCCCGAACTGGCGGCTCTTCGCCGTGGCGTCATCGAGGACTGGCTGGTCGTCATCTGGTACGTCGCGGGTGGCGTCGGCGTCATCCAAGGGATTCTCACCCACGCTCCCGCAGCCTTCGCGATGCACGGCTTCGGCGATCCCTACGCGGTGCTCTGGTGCTTCGACTGCGACACCGCGTCGATCGAAGCGGCTGCGACCCTCTGGATGTGGTTCGCCGGCCTGGCCATCACCATCGGCTTCTTCGATTTCGCATACCGCGCGAGGCTGTTGCACGGCGGCGCCGACGCCAAGGCGCTGATGATCTGCGCCCTCGCGCTGCCGTGGTGGGCCGGACTGCCGGTGCTGTTCTGGGCCGGTGGACCGGCGACCGCCTCGCTGGTGCCGCCGGCCCTGTCGCTGCTGATCTGGACCTCCGTCGGCTTCCTCGCGCTGCCGCTGCTGACGCTGGCGCGCAATATCCAGCGAGGCGATGCGAGACCGCTGCAGCTCGCCTGGCACGCGCACCGGATGGCCATCGACGACGTCGCCGGCCAGCACGTCTGGCTGTTGGAGGAGGTGGTCGAAGGAGCGGATGGGGTGAGGCGAGTGGAGACGCGGATGCGTCCGAACAGGGGCAGCCGGGCCGAATCGGCGGTCGAAGAGGTGATCGATGAACTCCGGGCGATGGGGGTGACGCGGCCATGGGTGACCAGCAAGCATCCCTTCCTCGTCTACGTGCTCCCGGCCATTCCCCTCGCCATCCTGCTCGGTGACCCCGTCTCGCTGCTGCTAGGATCGCTCGGCCTCTGAATCGGCCTGCCCCCTGCCCTGCTCCTTCCCTCCGACGGTCACCCCGACGGACGCCGGGATCGAAGCCGGGAGTTGTGGTGAGAGAGAGTCTGGTCAACAGGGTGGAGAGAAGTTCCGCACAGCACTGCGATAGTGAGTGAGCGATTGACGGGGGGTCTGCTCAGGCTGGCATCGTGTCCGGCTGATGGCTCAACTTGTCGACCACCTTCGACAGCCTTTCGACCAGGCTGACCTTCTCATCGCTGCTGATCAGTGCGTGCTGCATCACCTCGTCCAACGAATCCACCGGGATGACCTCGACGGAACCCTCGTACTGCTCGTCGATCAGGATGTCCTGCATGTTGGCGCGGGGCACGATGACCCGATTGATGCCGCACTTAGCGGCCGCTTCTATCTTGGCGGTGACCCCACCTATCGGCAACACCTCGCCACGCACCGACAGCGAGCCGGTCATCGCCAGATTCTGATCGACAGGCAATTCCTCGAAGGCGCTGATGATGGCGGCTGCCATGGTGATCGAGGCGCTGTCGCCATCGACGCCGTGGGTGCCCGGGAACTGGACGTGGATGTCGTAGTCGGCGACGTCCTTGCCGGTCAACTTCTTGACGACGGCGCTGATGTTGGTGACGCTCTCCTTGGCAAGGTCCGAGAGCCCGCCGGTCGCGTAGACACGCCCGTTGCGACCCTGTGACGGTGTCACCAGCGCCTCGACCGGCAGCACGATTCCAGAGAAGTCCGACATGCCGGAATCCGCACCCAGCACGGCCAATCCGTTGACTCGTCCGACCCGGGCGCCGCTGTTGACCAGCATCGCGTACTCGGACTGCCGTTCGATGAACCGGTCGGCGATCTGCTGCTCCAGCGGCTTGGCGATCAATCTGGCCCGCAGGACGTGATTCGCCGTCGTAAAGGCTGCGGCCTCCTCGCTGGCCAGGTCGCCAGCCACCCGGACCAGCCCGCCGAGTTCACGGAGCCGCAGCGTCAGCTTACCCCGCCTGCCAGCCCGCCGCTGCGCCTCCTTGAGTAGGAAACCGACCGCGTCCTTGTCGAAATGCGGAATCGGTCGGCCCGACTTCTTCTTCATCTCGTTGTTGACCTCCTGGGCGATGAAGCGAATCAGTCGACGCCTGTTGCGAGCCGTGTCGCGCATCACGGAGTTGACATAGACCTCGTAGCCGTAACCGCGGATTCGGCTGCGCAGCGCCGGATGCATGCGGTCGACCGAGTCGAGGTTGCCGGCCGCCACCAGGATGAAGTCGCAGGGCACCGGTTCGGTCTTCGTCAGAGCGCCAGACGACCGGTCGCTGCGGCCGGATATCGGCAGCGCCTTCTCCTGCATCGCGGTCAGCAGAGCCTGCTGCTCCTCGAGTCGCAGCAGATTGATCTCATCGAGATAGAGAACCCCGAAGTGCGCCCGGTGGATGTCTCCCGGCTCGACCCTCTCATGGGCCGGCGTGGCGAGATCGGCACCCGATTGGAACGGGTCGTGACGGACGTCTCCGAGCAGTGCGCCGGCCAGCGTGCCGGTCGCATCGATGAACGGCACCTCATCACCTCTGGCTCGCTTGATAAGCAGTTTCGGAACATTCGAATCGTCGCCACTGGTCAGCCGAGCCCGCAGGAAGAAGTAACCGAAGGTCAGGAAGAAACCGCCGATGATGAAGGTGAGGATCTCACCTGAGTTGATGGTCGCGAGCAGCAGTGCCGCGCCGATGACCAGGGCGATAGACATCAGGGTCCGATTGGTCCGCTCCCGCTGTAGCCGGATGGTCTCCTTGCGCTCCTTGAGGATACGGTCGCCTCGTCCTGCCGGCACGGTGCGCACCTTCGGTTCGTTCTCGTCCTCGACGTTACGATAGACCAGTACGTCCTCCAACTGCTCGATTGGCAGGAATTCGGTCATCGCTCGGGCCAGCATCGACTTGCCGGTGCCCGGGTCACCCATCAGGATCACGTGTCGCCGCTGTTCGGCAGCCTTTCGGACCACTATCGCTGCAGACTCCTGACCGATCACCTGATCGACAAGCTTGTCGGGGATGGGGACATCCTCGGTGGATGTGAATGGGGCGAGCTCGATCCATTCTTCGACAGGCATCGTCTCCAACGGGTCGGTGTCCAGACCTTCGCCGAATCCCGTCGCTGGCCACTTCTTCTCGGCCTTGTCGGTCTCGGCATCAGACTCTGCATCGGTCTCGGCCGCGGCCAAGGCGATCGCTTCCGACTCCTCAGCGGTGGTCTCGGTTGACGGAATGGTCACTTCCTCGGACTCCTCCATGACGACCTCCTCGGACTCCTCGACACCGTCCTCAGATGTCCCCTCGTCCTCGTCCTTGGCCATACTGACGCCCCCCGCTACGGTAACATCGTGGCTCTGGTCGTTTTTCAAGGTGCGGAACGCCCTGCATCGCCCCTAGGGGGGCGCATCTTCTCATTTCTGATCGGTGATATGGCGGTTTCTGGTGTTCTTGGGGGGGTGTGCTCAGCCTTGATGTGGCGGTTTCAGGTGTGCTGGGGTCTGCTCAGCCACCGGTATGGCCGGTGGAACGCGGAAGTTTGACGGCGGGGTGGCCTGCCGTGGCGGATGGTGAAGGCGTGACTGTCAGGTTCACAGCCCTGCGTGAGGATGATGGCCGCGTCCACATCATTCCACTCACTGATGAGGAGATGCGCATCAAAGGGGTCGGTCGCATCAACCCGATCCGCGACCTCGCGGACAGCGAGGATGGAGAACGGCTGACCATCGGCCAGAAGTCGTTCCTCCGACTGCTGCCGAGTCTGCCGGAGATCCGTGCAGGCCTGCGGCGCCGGGCTCAGATCATCAATCCGAAGGATGCTGGAATGATCATCGCATGGATGGGGGTTGGAAGCGCCGACCGGGTGCTGGAGGCGGGCTTCGGTTCCGGCGGCTTGACCGTCCATCTGCTGAACGTCATGGGGGCTGCCGGAACTCTCGTCTCGGTCGAGAATCGTCCCGAGCACGCCGAGGTCGGCCGCGAGAACGTCGAGCGCTGCCTCGGCTGCCTCGCAGAGGTGCCGACCTGGGTGCTTCTGGAAGGCGACGTAGCGGAGGTCGCGGCGGATGGTGGCGGCCTGTCCGAGGTGGTGGATGGACTCGATTCGGCGATCCTCGACCTGCCCGAGCCGTGGCTCGCCATCGCCGCAGTCGCATCGCACCTCCGGCTCGGCGGCCGGCTCGCCTGCTACTGTCCGTCGCCGGAACAGCTGGCTCGCTCGTGGCAGGCCGTCGAGGAGGCCGGACTGACGGTCGACTGGTGCGGCGAGTTGATGGAGCGCGGCTGGCAGCGGACCAAGATGGGTGGCGTCCGCCCCGGCAACACACCGATGGGCCACACGGCGCTGCTGCTGTTCGCGGTCCGCGGCTGATGCTCGCCGCTCATCCGGTGCGCGACCACTCCGGCCGTCGTAACCGACCGGTCGACGGTGAGGCTGACAGGGCCGGTTGTCTTGAGCGGCGGCTGAGACTGACTGCGGGAGCCAATCGCCGATTCACTCGACGACGCGGACCATCTCGTCGCAACTCGGACAACGGAAGCGATACGGTGGCTGCTTGTCCTCGGGCAATCGGCTGCGAGCGCTGCAGTGCGGACAGGCCGTGATGTCGCCATCCGCCCGCGTCTCGTCGGGCGCCAACGGCGCCGGTAGGTCGGCCGGCGGCGGTGCCGGCTCGGACGGTTGGCCGACAGCGGCTGAGGCCTTGGCCGCCTGGTCCGCCTTCGACCGCCGTTTCAGCACTATGTTGAGGACCAGCAGCGACAGCAGCGCGAGAATCCAGCCGCCGCTCAGCAGCGCCAGCGACAGTTGGTTGTCGGCCTCCATGCCGAGCGGCAGCGCGATGCCGGCCGGCGGCTCGTGCTTCGCTTCGACGGTTATCGTGAACGAGTCGGAACGGGCAAGTCCGCCACCGTTCTCGGACGCCTCGACCCACAAGGTCCTGGCGCCGCCCTGGTCCTCGGGCGAGGTCAGTTCGAGTTGCAGGGTGATGCGCTCGCCCGGACCGAGGTCGTACGAGGGCAGGTGACCTCCGGTCAGGGGTTTCATCCAACTGCGAGCCAGTCCAGTCGCATCCTCGCCCCCGAGCAGCACGACTCCCGAGCGGTTCTCGTTGCCGATGTTGTGGATCACCACCTCCAATGCCAGCGTGCCGCCGGAGATCAGCCGCAGGTCGGCACCGGAGACGCTGATGTCGAGCGCCACCTGACCATCAGCCATGACGTACGGCAGCACCGTCGCGACGGCGCTGGCGGAGGCGTTCAGCGTCGGCGCACTGAGCGGTCGCGCGGTCAGGGTCACCGGATGGTCGCCGGCCAGCAATGTCGATGCGGCAGCGCAGGTGAACTCGATCTCGACCGCGGCGGAGCCGCTGGCCACGGGCACCCTGTCGTTGACGAGGTCGCAGTCCATATCGCTGGACACCTCCAGCAGATACGTCTCATCGGAGACCCCCCTGTTGACCAGGAAGGCGTGCACGGTCGTGTTGCCGCCGGCCGCGACTACGAACGCCGTCGGCGTCAGGGTGACCTCCGGTCTCGCCTCGCTCGGCTCGGTCGTGAAGGTCATCGAATCGGCGCCTTCGCCGTTCACCGTCGGCGTCGCGGTGATGCTGATGGTGCCGCCGGCGAAGACCGACGAGTCCTCGCTCAGACCGAGGCTGAGTTCGGCGCTCTGACCCGGTTCCAGACTGACCGAATCGGGCGAGATGACGGCTCGCAGACCGGCTGGCAGGTCGGCTATCGTGAGCAGGAACAGATCGGCCGCGTTGCCGTTGTTCGACAGCGTGAATACAGTCGTCGTCGAACCGGTGTGACCGACCGCTATGAATGATGAGGAGGAGTGCAGCAGCGCGTTCGAGCGGGCTGCGACGATCACCGTGCCGGTGCTGCTCGCCAGAGTCTGGCCACTGGTCGGATCGACCAGTGCCAGGGTGAACGAATGGCTGCCGCTCGGCAGGTTCTGGTCGGCCACCGCCGACAGTCCTGGATCAGCGGTGGCGACGCCGCTGCCGTTCGCGGCCGCGACGGTCAGACTGCCGTTCTCAGCCTGCAGCGACAGTCCCGCCGGTAGACCGTTCCAGACCAGAGTCGGATTGGCACCGCCGGTGCCGTCATTGACGATGTACAACGGCATCGCCGTCGTCTGACCGGGTTCCACCGGCCAGCTGGCCGATTGTGGCAGCATGAAGCGCAGGCCGACCCAGGGCTGCACGTCAGCGACGATGTCGAGTGGCTGGGTGGTGGCGTTCTGCAGCGCCGAGCCGTTGTCGACGGAACGAAGGTCGCCGGTGACGTTGACCACCACCTCGCCGAGAGTGTCGGTGCCTTCCGGCACCTGGATGGTCAGATCGAGATGGTCGAACGAGCCGGCCGGAACATCGGTCCATCCCGATGCGGTCGACACCTGCAGATCGCTGCCAGCCGAGGCCGACAGCCTGACGGAGACCGCTTCCGAACCGTCGTTGTGCACGGTCACCTGAACGACCTGGTGAATGCCGGGAGTAAGATTCACACCGCTGGCCGCGGTGGTCAGGCGCACCGATTCGTGGATGCCGACGACGAGGTTCAGGTTCCATGTCTCCGAGACGGAGTGGATGCTGTCGTCGGCGGTCAGAGCGAGGGAGCAGAGGTCACCGAAGTGTGCGGCCGGCAGGGTCTGGATGGTCAGCCGGACGGTCTCAGACTGGCTGTGGGAGAGGCGCATGCCGACAGGTGTCTGCACGGTCGCGGTGCACGGTCCCGCGTCGACCGAGGAGGCGTAGGTCTGCTCGATGTCCAGAGTGCCGGCGTTGCTGACCAGTATCGAGATGTTCGATGACTGCTGCGGCAGCAGAACGGAAGCGTTCGCGAGGGAGTAGGCGACCGACCGGACTCCGGTCACGTTGACCACGATGGTCGTCGTCACCGTGATGTTGCCATTGACGCTGGCGGCGTGCAGGTCGAAACCGTACGAGCCCGGCAGGCTGCCGTTCGGCACCTCGATGACCAGCACCGCGGTCCGATTCGTCGACGCCTCCAGATCCTCGATGACGTCGTCCAGCCAGCGGGCCGAGACGGTCGTCGAAGTCGTGTTCGAGCCGTTCTCGGTACCGTTCTCGGTACCGTTGCCTGTGCCGTTGCCTGTGCCGTTCTCGGTACCGTCCTCGGTACCGTTGCCGGTGCCGTTGCCGGTGCCGTTGTCGGTGCCGTTGCCGCCGGTCCCATTTCCTGTGCCGTTGCCGGTGCCATTTCCTGTGCCGTTACCCGTGCCGTCGTCCGTCTCGTTGCCCGTGCCGTTGCCCGTCTCGTTGGTCTCGTTCCCGACACTCCAGAACGCTCCGAGGTCGGGCGCTTCATCGATGCCGAGCAGAATGGTGTCGTTCGCCGTACCGCGGTTCCGAATCGTGACATTGACCTGCTGCCAGGTGCCGGGACCCATGACGACGACCCTCTCCTCACCGACCTCGCTGGCATCGATTCCCGGCATGTACTGCGGCCCGACGGCGAGATACAGCCGGATGACGGTGAAGATGCCGTCCGAGCGGCTGACATTGATCTGT